>CAZKNW010000100.1:0-10480 GCA_964554035.1 uncultured Verrucomicrobiota bacterium | reverse complement strand
CCATCCACCAGCTCCCGTCATCACCAGCAGCCTGACCCATGAGGCGAGGGTCGACACCTCGATGACCTACCTGATCACCGCCGACAACAATCCGACATCCTACGGAGCCTCGCCGCTGCCGGACGGACTTATCGTGAATACAGGTTCAGGCTCCGTGAATGGAGTCCCGACGGAAGTCGGTGTCTTTTCCGTCACCATCTCGGCCACCAATGGCGGTGGGACCGGCCAGGCCACCCTCATGCTCAACGTCCTGCCCAAGGTTCCGGTCATTACCAGCGCGCTGACCGCGGAAGGAGTCAAGGGCAGCAGCTTTTCCTACCAGATCACCGCCGACTTCAACCCGACCAATTACACGGCGGTGGACCTGCCGGATGGCCTCTCGATCAATGCGGACACCGGACTCATCTCCGGAACACCGACAGTTTCGGGAACCACCCAGGTGCAGATCGGCGCGCACAACACGGGTGGCAGCGACTCCAAGACACTGAGCGTCATCATCGCCGAGAACATCCCCGTCATCACCAGCAGCCTTTCCGCATCGGGAACCGTGGGGACCGCCTTCGAATACCAATTGACGGCAGACAACAACCCGACCTTGCTGGGTGCCTCCGGACTGCCAACCGGGTTGACCTTCAACAGCGATACCGGTCTGGTCTCGGGAACGCCGCTCGTCAACGGCATCTTCCAGGTCACGCTCACCGCATCCAACCCCACAGGCTCCGACCAGGAAACCCTATCCCTCGTGATCAAGAAGGCGGCGCCGGTCATCACCAGCAGCCTTGAAGCCCTCGGTACCAACGCGCTCAGCTTTGAATACACGATCACGGCCAGCGGCAGTGTCACCCACTACGGCGCCAGCGGTCTGCCCACCGGACTCAGCCTCAACGCCCTCTCCGGATTGATCAGCGGGACTCCCGGACAGGCTGGAAGCTTTGACGTCACCATCAGTGCCCTGAATGAGGATGCATCCGATTCACAGACCCTGGTCCTGACCATCCAGGCACTCGATCCCCCGATGCTGACCGGCGATTCCTTCCTGAACGCAACCAACGGCATGGTGTTCAGCCACGTGGTGATGGCCACGCGATCCCCGACCTCCTTCGGAGCCGAGGATCTTCCTGCCGGTTTCATGATCAACTCCCAGACCGGTGAGATCACGGGAACACCCGGCCAGACCGGGACGGTTCGCTCGACGCTTCTGGTCACAACCTCGTCCGGGGTCACTTCGATCCCTCTGACCTTCTTCCTCTGGGAAGCCTCGGGCACACCTCCTCTGGACGTGGGAAACCCTTCCGGAGGGGAAATCACCTTCACCTGGCCCACCGCAGCGGACGGATTCATTCTTCAATCCACCACGGATATCGGGAACCCCGAATCATGGCAGGATGTCATGTCAAGCTCCACCGATGAATCCGGTGCCTCAACCCTGACCGTGCAAACCACAGGCAGCCTGCTTTTTTTCAGGCTGATCCAGAACCCCAGTTCCTAACAACATGTCACCAGCGACCGGTTTCCTCATCCTGATCCTGTTTCTCTGCTCCGGGGCCACCGCCCTTGTCTACGAGGTCATCTGGTCCAAGTATCTCTCACTGACGCTCGGCAGCACCGTCCAGGCGCAGACCGTGGTCCTTGCCGTCTTCATGGGCGGCCTCGCCATCGGAAACAAGCTCTTCGGAAAATGGGCCGACCGCACCACCCATCCACTTGGCTACTACGGGCGGCTTGAGATCGCCATCGGACTCTATGCGTTCTTCTTCAACTTCTTCTTTGGCCTCGCCGACTCCATCTTCGTCGGCCTTGGAGCCAAACTGATCGAAAGCGGAACCGCGCTCCTGGCGCTCAAGACCATCCTGAGCGTGGGACTCCTCATTGTTCCCACGGTCCTGATGGGCGGCACCCTGCCCCTGCTGGCCTCCTGGCTTCAACGCACCTCGGATGATGCGCGCCGACGCTCCGCCCGCTTCTACTCCATCAACAGCATCGGCGCGGTGATCGGCGCGGGACTCGCCGGCTTCTACCTCGTCCAGAATTTCGGTCTAGACGCGAGCGTGCAACTGGCCGCATTCGTCAACCTGGCCGTTGGCGTCGTTGCCATCATGCTGGCCGGGAAATTTCCGGTTTCCCAGCCCCTTGAGCCCAAAGAGACTCCGAAGGAAGACGGCACCCGGCCGCGCATCGAGGTCGCCCACATTGTCGTTGCGACCACCGGGGCGGTCTCCATGGGACTGGAGGTCCTCAGTTCCCGGAGCCTCACCCTGATCTTCGGAGGCTCACTCCAATCCTTCGCCCTCGTCCTCATGGCCTTCATCCTCGGTATCGGGCTGGGTGCCTCGATCATCGCATCCCCGGGTTTCAAGTGGC
Source organism: uncultured Verrucomicrobiota bacterium (assembly GCA_964554035.1). Classification (GTDB taxonomy): domain Bacteria; phylum Verrucomicrobiota; class Verrucomicrobiia; order Limisphaerales; family CAZKNW01; genus CAZKNW01. The sequence continues at coordinate 8,119 of CAZKNW010000100.1, read as the reverse complement.
TGAGACGGAACGAGACCACGGCGGTACTGATGGGGTCCGCCGCACTGCTGATTGCCATCTACATCAGCCAGGTGGAAACGCTGATCGACACCTACCGCATGATCAAGATCGGCCTCGCCGCCACCCCCATGGGCTACATCCTGCACCAGCTTCTCATCGCAGGCTTCTCGCTGGTCTTCCTTGGGCTGCCGGCCGGACTCCTCGGCGCCGTGCTTCCCCTCTGGATCCGGACCGGGGATGACAAGGAGGCCAGCCTCGCCGACCAAGTGGGCAACCTGCTGACCTGGAACACGGTGGGGGCCGTGGTTGGCTCACTCGTGATGGGCTTCATCCTCATGCCCCTGATCGGACTCCGTGCCAGCTTTGCAGTCACGGCCTTTGCCCTTTGTGGTGCCGCCATGCTCCTGCTCAAGAAAACCGGCAGGCAGGAATGGACCATCGCCGGCGGCGTGGTCACCTTCCTGATCGCATTTCTCTTCGTCTCTGGAGGAGAACGCTGGCGGCACATCCTCAGCTCCGGGGTGTTCCGCCTTAGGGAGACGGCCTTCCAGAGCAGCTACATGGACACCCGGGTTGAACAGATCAAGCTCATCTACTTCAAGGATGCCGCGGACGCCACGGTCAGCGTCGAGGAATCCCCCCTTGAGAATGGCGAGATGCAGCTGGCGCTCCGCATCAACGGCAAGCCCGACGCCACCTCAGCCCTCGATCTTTCCACGCAATACCTGCTTTCCCACATTCCCATCCTGGCCCGTCCGGATGCCAAGGATGTGTTTGTCCTCGGCTTTGGAAGCGGCATCACCGCAGGTGCGGTGCTGAACCATCCGGTCGATTCCCTGACCATCGCGGAGAACTGCACCCCCGTCCTCGAGGCCGGGGAACTGTTTGCGCCCTACAACAACGACGTCCTCAACCAGGACCGCACAACCATACGGAACGAGGATGCCCGCACCGTGCTGAAGCTGGAGGAAAAGGAGTACGACATCATCATCAGTGAGCCCTCCAACCCGTGGATGGTGGGTGTCGGCAGCGTGTTCAGCCAGGAATTCTATGACATCGCGCTCTCACGCCTGAAGGAAGGCGGCATCTTTGCCCAGTGGTTTCACCTTTATGAGATGCATGACGGCATCGTGCTGATGATCCTGAGGACCTTCGCCTCGCGCTTTCCCAACATGGAGGTCTGGGACACTGGAAGCGGCGACATCATCATGCTCGGCTCACAACAACCCTGGGCCCTGAGCGAGGCGCACTTCCAGAGCCTGTTCTCACGACCGAAGGTAGCAGAAGACCTGAGAAAGATCGGCATTACCACACCTCCCGCCTTCTGGGCCCGGCAACTGGCCTCCCAAAGGACCGCCTTTGCCATCACCGGGGACGGTCCGGTCCAGACAGACCAGTATCCCTCGCTTGAGTACGCGGCACCCCAGAGTTTCTACCTTGGCGCCAATTCCAGGGTCCTCGCCGCCTTCGATGAACGGACCTGGCAACGGGACCTTTGTCCTTCACCCAAGGCGGAATGGCTGGCCGCCCTCAAGCCTGATGAAGTGAAGGAGATCTTCATCACCTCACCCACCGCCAACCAGGAACTCAGGGGCTACACGCGACGCCAGTTCGAGGGAGGATCCGGGGATGAGGAACCCGAGATGTTCATCAACATGCGGAGGTTGACCCCGATCTGGTCACAGAGTGACTCCCTGACCGGACTGGTCGCCCCCACGGATGAGGCCTCCATCCAGCTACAGGCGATCGAAGCCAGGCTGAACCAACCTGAAACCGCGGTGGCCGCCGCGCGGGAGATCCTGGAACTGCTGGTGGATTCCGATCCGCTGGCAAACACGGAGGACGTCAAATTCACGTTCCCGGAAACTCCGAATGCCGGATACTTTGCCGAGGTGGCCGCACGCACGGCGATGCTCCGCGGTGAATTCGAACTCGCTCAGCAGCTCATCGACGCAGGCCTGGCCCAGGAACCCTGGGAACAGCTGAACTACCTTCAGCGGATCATGGACCGCTTCGCCGCACCAAGGGCGGAAGCTCAGTAGTCCGACGGGCTTTCACCTATCTTCAGGATGCTGCAGGCGGAAACCACCTGGAGTCCAAGGGCCCCGGCCCTTTTCGTCACTTCGGGAGAGCCCGCCCCCGGGTTGATCCAGAGCTCATCACAATCCGAAGCCGCAATGGCATCGAGCTGGCCCAGCAGGACATGGGGAGGCAGGTAGACGCTGACGATGTCGGGCTTTTCCAGAAGCTCGCCTATGGAGGTGCTCACTGGGAGGCCTTCGATCTCACCACCCCTCGGATTCACAGGAAAGACCCTGTAACCCTGGTTCAGGAACGCACGGACTGCCTTGTTGCCAAACTTGCCCCTGTCAGTGGATGCCCCGAGGACGGCGACTTTCTTCATGGCCCGAAACCTTCTTCCAAACACTCGAAAACTCAAGCACCGTCGGCCCATGGGACGGACTACGGCTTGACGTATTTGGGCCACCGGGAGAGCCTCCGCCAACCGAGAGGTTCAAACCCAACCGTCAGCAAATCATCGAAAATGAAAAAGTTTCTCGTGCTCTTCACTGCCCTATTCCTGTTGATTCCGTTTTCAGCCTTTTCCGCCGAACAGGAAGCTGACAAGGAGAGGGAAGACTTTCTTTCCCAGTTCGATTGGGTCACCGGCCCAGGGAAGGCGAAGATCGGCAATTATGCCGAGATCAACGTTCCCCAGGGCTTTCGGTTCACCGGCAAAGACGGAAGCTACAAGATTCTCGAGGCCTCCGGCAACTTTCCTTCAGGTGATGAACTGGGCCTCATGATCAATGACAAGGAGGACTGGTGGGTGCTGTTCGAGTTCAGCGACATCGGCTACGTGAAGGATGACGACAAGGAGGAACTGGACGCCGACGACATGCTCAAGAAGATGACCAAGGGGAATGAGGCTGCAAACGACGAACGTGAGCGGATGGGCATTCCAGCGCTCCACGTCACTGGTTGGCACACCCCTCCACACTACGATGAGACCTCCAACAATCTGGAATGGGGCATTCTATACGAATCCGCTGGAGAAACCGGTATCAACTACAACACCCGTCTTCTCGGCCGCCATGGCGTCATGGAGGTCACCCTGATCTGCGATGATGCCCAGATGGCCGGTGCCATGCCCGAGTTCCGAGGGTTGCTGGGCGATTATTCCTACGTCTCCGGCGAGAAATACGCCGAGTATCAGGAGGGCGACAAGGTGGCCAAGTATGGACTCGCGGCACTGGTCCTGGGTGGAGCCGCCGTAGGCGCGGCAAAGCTGGGTCTATTCGCATGGCTCGCTCTCATGCTTAAAAAGGCGGGCAAGGCCATCGTTCTTGTGATCGTCGCCATCGGTGCCTTTTTCAAGAAGGTGTTCACATCCATCTTTGGAAGGCGCGAGCGCGAGGAGGTCGACACCTACTAGCGACCGACATGCTGTCGCACCGGATGGCAGAGCCGTCGGACGTTCCTCTCCTTGCCGATTGGAATGCACAGCTCATTGCCGACGAGGGCCATCGGCACCAGCTCAATCCCGAGCAGCTCCGCAAGCGCATGAGCGGCTGGCTTTCCTCGATCTATCGCGCGGCCATCTTCTCGGAATCGGACGCAGCCGTGGCCTATGCCCTTTTCACCGACAACCAGAAGGAGATCCACCTGAGGCACTTCTTCGTCGTTCGGGATCACCGCCGTCGCGGCATCGGCAGGCAAGCGATCCAACTGCTGAGGGATGAGGTCTGGCCCTCCGATCGAAGACGGGTCGTGGACGCCCTTGCGGGGAACAGGCAGGCCATCGACTTCTGGCGCGCCGTTGGGTTCATCGACTACAGCATCACCTTTGAGATGCTCCCCGAGCGAGAGGAGCCAGGAGAATGACCGACGCGCAACTGCTGGCCTTCGTCCTCATCGCCTACTACCTCTGGGACTGCCTGCTCTGGGTACCGCCAAGGACCACCGTATTGGTGAAGGCAGGAAAAGCGTGGCGGATTTCAAGGCCCCTCGAGCTCCTGAAGCGTCGTCACCTGGAGATGCACCTCCTCCCGATCCTTCCACCCGCAGGCCGGGTCCAGACCGCCACCCATCCCTCGCTTTCCTTCTCCATCGAGGGAGTGGTCGCCTACACTCCCCAGGCCCCGAATCCTGGCAATCGCCCGGGCCAGTCAGGAGCCTTCATCCGGTGGGATGACATCGGGTCCATCCATGCGAAAGGTCGAGAGATCCACGTAAACGGGCTTTTGTTCTACAAGGCCGCCTGTTCGGTCGAGGCCCTGTTCACGGCACGCTGGATGCAAGGGATTCGAAAGACGGTCAAAGGGTCGAGGGAAGAGGTCATCGATGACTACCTCCGCGAGGTCTTCCGGGACAAGGCGGCAAGGGAACGACTGGAAGCCACGCGTCGCCCCCTGAAGACCATGAGTTCCCTCAGCCTCCTGCTGTTTCTCTGGATCTTTGTCGCCATCCCGGTCGCACATTGGAAATGGGGACTTGAGAATGCCTGGATTCCCCTGCTTTCCACCATGCTCCTTCTCATGTGGACCCAGGCGATCCTCTTCCAACGGGCCCACAAGAAGGCCTTTCCCGAAGCCGACGAGGAACGCTTCGTTGGGTTCCTCTCCGCACTGCTGACACCCCCCGGTGCCATTCGCATTCCCGACCGTTTCGCACGGGAGATCCTGGTCTTCCTTCATCCGGTCCAGGTGATGAACCTCCTGATGACAAGGGAGGACGCCCGCTCCCACATCCATGCGGTGATGCGCGACCTGGAGCACCCCATCGCCCCGCTCTGTCCACTCGAAGACCCATCCACATGTGAAACGGTGGCTTCATTCAGGCAGGCACTTCGAAGGCACCTCGTACGCCACTTGGCAAAGAAGGACTGGAAGGAATCCGATTGGCAGGCCATGCCGGAAGCAACGGAGCCGGTCCACCTTTCCTATTGTCCTCGATGCGTTGCGCAGTACATCCACAAGGAAGGAAAGTGCGAGGACTGCGGTGGGCTAGAACTGCGGCCCCTGAAGGAGGAAACGAAGGACTGATCCCTCAACCACCGATGCAGCTCATGGACCGTTCCGGCTGCTCGTAGTCGTCCTTGCCGATCCGGTGGCCCGGTTCCTTGCCAAGGACGACCCTCCGGATCTCGGCCTCGATCTCGGCATCGGTGGCCCCGCCACGAAGCAGCGGCTTGAGGTCCGGTTCATGCAGACTGAACAGGCAGGTGCGAAGCTTTCCGTCGGCCGTCAGACGGACGCGGTTGCAGTGTCCGCAGAAAGGCTCGGTCACCGGGGCAATGATTCCGATCTCCCCCTTTCCGTCCGGAAAGGCCCAGCGCTTGGCGGTCTCGGAGGCATTGCCCGATTCGACCGGACTCAAACCGAAGGCATCCACCAGTCGCTTGCGGATCTCCGACCCACTGACCACGAGTTCCTTCAGCCAGGCCCTCTTGGAATCCAGGGGCATGAACTCGATAAAGCGCATCGACAGATCCTCCCGGTTCGCAAATCGGGCGAGGTCCTCAAGCTCATGGTCGTTCAATCCACGAATGACGACGGCGTTCACCTTGACCGGCTCCATTCCCAGTTCCCGCGCCACCCGGATGGACTCAAGGACACCCGCGAGTCCGTCACGTCCAGTCAGCTTCCTGAAGTTCTCCCGATCCAGGGAATCCATGCTGATGCTGACACGTCCCAGCCCGGCCTCCTTCAGCAGTTTTGCCTTCTCAGGAAACGAAAACCCGTTGGTGGTCAGGGCGAGATCACGGATGCCCTCCATGCTGCTGATGCCTTGCACCAGGTTCTCCACACCGCGCCTGAGGAGGGGCTCACCTCCCGTAAGCCGGATCTTGTCCACACCCAGCCCGACAAAGATCCGGACCAGGCGGGTGATTTCCTCATAGCTCAGGATCTGGCTCCTGGGCTGCCACTTGAGGACGATGGGTTCGGGCTCCGAGCCCCCCTTGGACTGGAACTTCCGCCTGTAGAAATTGGCCGCCTCCTCGGTCTCCGGCAGGCAGTAGACGCAACGGAAGTTGCACCGGTCGGTGATACTGATCCGAAGGTCACGGATGATCCTGCCGTGGGAATCCTGGAGTGTTGAATCGCTCATGCGGTGACGTTGGCGGCCGCAAGACAACAGCGCCTTTCAAAAACAGCGGAGACCCCGGAAGGAAAATTATTCCTTCTTGTCGTCGGGAGTGACCATCTTGACCTCGCCATCGCGGGTGATCTCCACCTCGAGGTCGAAGTCGCCACTTGGCGTCACGGCCGGCTTGCGTTTGAAGCCGTGCTGAAGGCGCTTGGCACCCTTGGTGAATGGATCGATACCGAAGATGCCCTCGCGGATCATGTCCAGCCTGCGCTGCACGGAAAGCTGCTTCTTGAGCTCGGAAACCTGTTCACGGAGGAAGGCCAGGTCGTTCAGCTGGGCCTCGAGGGTGGCCTTCTCCGCCTGCAGGCGCTTCAGCTCCTTGACGAGGAATTCCCGGTCTTCCACCGATTCAGCCAGCCTGAGTTCCTTCTCCTCGATCTCCTGTCCGAGATCCTTGAGGTTGACCTTCAGCGCACCGATTTCCTTGTTCAGATCGCCCCGCTCGGTCTCCAGCAGCTGGATCTTCTGGTCGCGCTTCTCGATCTCCACCTTGGCCAGGGCGATCTCACGATCCTTCTGCTGCACCGTTTTCACGGAGGCGTCCAGTTCCTCGCGGGTCTTCTGGAGGGCCGTGGAGGTCTTGTCGAGCTCCGACGAGACATTGGCCAGGTCGGTCCGGGTCTTGGTCAGGTCATCCGTCGTGCGTCTGAGATTGTCGTTGAGCTTGCTGACGGTGTTGGTCAGGTCCTGGTTCTGGCCACGGAGGGTGTTGTTGACCTTCTTCTCCTCGGTCAGCTCATTCTGCGTCTTCTTGAGGTCGGTGTTCAGATCCTCAATGGTCTGCTCCTTCTCCTGCACAGTCTTGGCAGCCTCCTGTTTGGTGTTCATAAATGAGGCACCCAACACGAGGATCAGGATGACAAGAATCGCTATGGCTACGGCTGATGCGCTGCTCTTCATAATTAAAAAACCATTATGAAATCCAATTTCACCATTTTGCAAGTGTCGTTCTGACAACGAAAAAGGCGGATTTCTTCAGTTTTTTTGGTGTTTACGGAACGAGGACCGCTCAGGCACCCGTCGGGACCTTCCTGAGGGAGAATGAAAAGAGGGCACCTCCGTCCTTCGCATTGCTGGCGGTGATGCGTCCCTTGTGGTCTTCGATGATACGTCGGCAGATGGACAAACCAAGCCCGGTTCCCTGGGATTTGCCATGGGTGGCAAATGGCTCAAACAGCTTGTCGGCAATCTCCGGCGCAATGCCAGGCCCCTCATCCTGGATCTCCGTCCAGACAAGGCCACCTTCTGTCCTGAACCGCATCCGGATGGTCCCCTGTCCCATGGAATCCACGGCATTGTTGATGAGATTGAAGTAGACGTGGGTCAGGCGCTTCTGGTCGACGAGCACCATGTCCGTGGGAATCTCTCCTTCCACCTTCAGCGCGGCATGCTTGACCCCGAGATCGGTCTCAAGGTCCTCGATCAGGGGCTTGAGGAACTCTCGGTAGCTCATTTCAGAGAGCACCACCGAAGCATGGGAGCCACGGGTGAACTCAAGCAGCTCGTTGATCATGTTGCTCAGCCTGTTGACCTGCTTGCCGATCCGCTTCTGGGCGTTCGACCTCATCTCGGGGGTGGCCGACTCCATTGCGGCCAGCTCGGCCGCAAGACCGATGATGTTCAAAGGATTCTTGAAGTCATGGACGATAGACCTTGCAAAGCGCCCCACGAGGGCGAGCCTTTCCGACTGGAGCACCTCTTCCACGTACTTGCGGTTGAACTCCCGAAGACGAAGACTGAATTCCCTCATCAGGCTCACGGCCAGCTTCGGGGCATTGTCGAGGATCTTGAGAAGCTCATCACGCCGGATGAAGTAGACCCGAGTGGGAACTACCGCGGTGGCGGTGGCGGAACGTGCCCCGTCATCCAGGACGGCCATCTCACCGAAAAAATCTCCCGATTCCACCACCGTGAGGACCTTGCGTTCCTCATCGCTCATCAGCGTGGAAACCTCGACCCGTCCCTC
>CAZKNW010000099.1:0-10481 GCA_964554035.1 uncultured Verrucomicrobiota bacterium | reverse complement strand
CGATTCCAAGCAGATCGAGGAGAAGAAGGCCTGGGCGCTCATCGAGCAGGGTTATGATGGTTCCTACAACGGCGATGCCTACGGCAGCGTCATGTATCAGAACGAGAACCTTTCCGTCCGCGTCAGCGACGAGTTCATGGATGCCGCCGAGACCGGCAGCTCCTGGTGGACCCGCAAGGTGACCGGAGAGAAGCTCGAGGAGAAGGATGCCAACAACCTCATGCACAAGATTGCCGAGGGAACCTGGATCTGCGGCGACCCCGGTCTCCAGTATGACGGTGCCATCCAGAAGTGGCACACCTGCAAGGGGACGGAGCCCATCCACTCCACCAACCCCTGCTCCGAATACGTCTTCCTGAACAACACCGCCTGCAACCTGGCTTCCTTGAACCTCATGAAGTTCAAGCAGAAGGACAGCAGGTTCGACGTCGACCGCTTCAAGGCCGCCGTGCGTGTGTTCATCACTGCACAGGAGATCATCGTCGACAACGCCAGCTATCCGACCGAGTCCATCGCGGAGAATTCCCATATCTTCCGCACGCTCGGCCTCGGCTATGCCAACCTCGGCTCCCTGATCATGAGCTATGGCCTGCCCTATGATTCCGACGAGGGTCGTGCACTGGCCGGATCGATCACCTCCATCATGACCGGCCACGCCTATGAGCAGTCCGCCGAGATCGCCGGATCCATGGGTGCGTTCAAGGGCTATCACGATGCACGCTGCAACGGTGTTCCCAAGCCCCGGAAGAAGGACAACGTCGATTCCATGGCAGAGGTCATCCGGCTTCACCGTGATGCGGTCGAGACCATCCAGGAAAGCAGCGACTTCCGTTACCTGAAGGACGAGGCCCGCAAGACCTGGGACGGCGCCATCGAGAAGGGCAAGGCCAACGGCTACCGCAACGCGCAGGTCACCGTGCTCGCACCGACAGGCACCATCGCCTTCCTCATGGACTGCGACACGACCGGCGTCGAGCCCGACATCGCACTCGTGAAGTACAAGGTCCTCGCCGGCGGCGGAACGCTGAAGATCGTGAACCGCACCGTGACCGAGGCCCTGCAGCGCCTCGGATACTCGGCAGCCGAGATCGAGAAGATCGTCGCCCACGTGGACAAGTTTGACACCATCGAGGATGTCGAGGACGACGGCCAGAAGATCCCCAGCGGCCTGAAGCCCGAGCATCTACCCGTCTTTGACTGTGCCTTCCGCCCCTTCCGGGGATCGCGCAGCATCCACTACATGGCCCACCTCAAGATGATGGCCGCCGCACAGCCCTTCATCAGCGGTGCCATCTCCAAGACCGTCAACCTGCCCAACGAATGCGAGGTTGCCGACATCCGTGACGCCTACGTCCAGGCATGGAAGATGGGGCTCAAGTGCGTGGCCATCTACCGTGACGGTTCCAAGCGCTCACAGCCCCTCAACACGGCCAAGACCAACGAGGGTGGTGCCTCCGTCGCCAAGGAAATCGCCGAGAACCTCGAGCAGACTGTTGCCGCCCTCGAAGCGGAGGTGGAGGCCCTGCGCGACCAGGCCGGCAAGCCACTGCGCCGCCGCCTTTCCTCGACCCGCTCCGCCAAGACCCACAAGTTCGACATTGCCGGACACGAGGGCTACATCACGGTCGGTCTCTTCGAGGACAACACCCCGGGTGAGCTGTTCGTCACCATGTCCAAGGAAGGTTCCACCATTGGTGGCCTTATGGACTCGATTGCGACCCTGACCAGCATGTCACTGCAGTATGGAGTGCCTTTGGAAGCCCTGGTGAAGAAGTTTTCCCACCAGCGCTTTGAACCATCCGGTTTCACGAGGAATCCCGAGATCAAACGTGCGGATTCCATCATCGATTATGTTTTCCGTTGGCTGGCACTGGAGTTCGTTCCTGGCTACCGAGAGCGTCACACCTCGCGGCAGCAGGAATTGAATATGCCTGGGCTGGAAGAGGAACTGAAGAAGCGGGTCAACAAGCCCGTGGACATCCTGCCCCGAAGTGATGATGGGCAGGTGATCGGGAAAGAGACCTCCGGTGCCAGCCTGCGGCCCTCTACGGGGGGAGCCTCACTCAGCGAGTCCGTCGCCCACTTCCAATCAGACGCACCCAGCTGCCCCAACTGCGGCAACATCGTGGTGCGCAACGGGGCCTGCTACAAGTGCCTCAACTGCGGCGAAAGCCTCGGCTGCTCCTGATTTTCGTACTGGTTGATGGTTGAGTTCTCCCACTCAATGGGCCGCCCAAGAGACGGGGCGGCCTTTTTGTTCTCCCAACCATGCCATACATCAATCCGCAGATCACGAAGGCCCCCACCCGAACCCAGAAGAAGGCGATCGTCTAGGAATTCACCGATACGCTGGTTCGAAACCTGGGCCAGAAGCCGGAACGCATCCACATCGTCATCAAGGAAATCGAGGAGGAGGACCGGGGATTTTCCGGCATGCTCACCGACGACTACAGGCGCGACAAATAGGGCCTTTCCCATCGTCGTTCCATCTTTCCAAATCCCTGCGCCGTTTATAGTTCCACAAGCATTGGGACTCGATTAAGGTCTCGTTAACTCAGCTGAAAGGAAATCTAACATGTTCAAGCGCATCGCGAATCTGATCAGGGGATTCTTTGGAATGGCCGTCTCCAGCGTGGAGAAGAAGAATCCGGAAGCCCTGCTGGAGGTGGAGAAGGAAAATCTCCGTGAGCAGATCACCCAGTTCAACAAGGGCCTCGCCGCGCATGCCGGCATGTGTGAGAAACTGATGTCGCAGGTGAAGAAGCTGGAGGCGGAGGAAAAGGACCTCACCACCAAGATCAAGGCCCACCTGACCGCCGGCAACAAGGACGCCGCAGGTCAATATGCGCTCAACCTTCAGTCCGTAAGGACCCAGCTCCAGGAGAACCGTGAACAACTCGACTCCGCCGAAATCACCTACAAGGAGCTGATCAAGACGCGTGACCAGTCCGTGCAGCAGGCAAAGGCGAAGATCGAGCAGCTCAAGATGGATCTCAATGACCTCAAGGTGAAGCAGGCCACGGCCGAACTGAGCGAAATGGCTTCCGGCATGGTGACCGAGATCGGAGGTGCCGGCGACACCCTCAACCGTCTCCAGGAGATGGTCGACGAGGAAAGGCAGAAGGCCGCCGGTCGTGCCCGCGTGGCCAAGGACTCGGTCGACTTCGCCGACGTGAAGGTCAAGGAGACCGAACAGAAGGCGCTGGCGGATCAGGCTCTCGCCGACTTTGCCGCTGCAGAGGGAATTGCCATGGAAGGTGAGGCTCCGGCCTCTTCCGACGAGGCAGCCTCGGGTGAGAGTGGCAGCCGTTCGATGGGGCCGCAAAGCCAGTAGGCAAAGGCCTTTATCCGGGCCATGTCGAAGAACCTGCCAGTCTGGAGCCGTGAGATCATCGATCTCTACGAGAGCCATTCCCACAACCAGTTCATCCTCCATGGCAACGTCGGCGACCGTTTCCAGCTTCCAGGCAAGGAACTCAGGCTGGGTGGCCTGACGGATTTCCTCGAGGAGGTTCTTCTTCCCGGGTTCGACGTCATCTTCAGTTACGATCTCGGCAATGGATTGCGCATCGAGAAGGGAGGAGCCCTCGTCTCCGAGTGGCCCTTCCACAAGGAAAACCCGGAACTCCCGAAGACTCCCCGGGCTGCGATTGAGACCCTGACACGCTACTTTCGCTACCTTTCCAATCTGACCTCCATGGGCAGGAAGAGCCCGCAGGTGGGATGCTACATCCGAAGCGTCAACCTCATGACCCCTGCCCTCCAGGGATCCTTTCACCATGACATCAGCGCCATGGCCCTGTTGATGAAGGACTGGTCGACCGATGATGTCTTCCAACGCATCCCCCTCTTCACCTGCCTCATTGCGGAAAACCTGAGCGACCTGCATTCCCTCCTGGCCAACAACTCGAGAGCCGCAAGGATCAAGATACCGCTGCCCTCCGAGGACGAACTCCGTCATTTCTTCGGGATGGCACGAGCCCGCTTTCCCGTCGCCCTGAAAACCCTCGCGGATCAACAGGATTCCCTCGTCACCAGCCTTGCCGGGTCCTCCCTCTGTGCCATCGAGAACCTGCTCAACATCAACGAGCACCGGAAGAGCGAGCTCGCTTCCGAGCACCTCAGCGAGCTCAAGCGGGAGATGGTGGAACAGGAATGCGGAGGCCTGATCGAGTTCATCCAATCCGATCGCAGCCTGGATCAGATCCACGCACAGGATGCGCTGAAGAATCGATTACGGGAGGACATCCGCCTCTGGAACAGCGGCGACACCCGTGCCCTACCCATGGGCTACCTGCTCTGCGGCCCCGTCGGCATAGGGAAGACCTTTCTCGTGGAATGCCTTGCCGGCGAGGCAGGCGTCCCCGTGGTGAAGATCAAGAACTTCAGGGACAAGTGGATCGGATCCACCGAGGGCAATCTCGAGACGATCTTCCGTCTGATCCAGAGTCTCAACCGATGCTTCGTCTTCATTGACGAGGCCGATCAGTCCCTGGGACGCCGCGATGCCGGCAACAGCGATGCCGGACTGTCCGGCCGTGTCTACTCGATGTTTGCCAAGGAAATGAGCAATCCCTCCAACCGTGGACGTGTCATCTGGATCCTGGCCTCCAGCCGGCCTGATCTCATCGAAGTGGACCTCAAGCGTCCAGGCCGTGTCGACGTGAAGATCCCCATCTTTCCCACGGCATCGGTCGAGGAAAGCTTCGCCCTCATCCAGTCGCTCTGTAAACGCATGGAGATCGAGATCGGCGAACCCGACTTTGAACTGCTCAAGAGCTTCTGGCCTACGGAACTCACCCCCGGCGCCGCCGAGGTCATCGCCACCAAGGCCTATCGCCTCGTCCACACCCGGGAGATGACACCCAGGGATGCCCTGCATGAGATTCTTCGCGACTACCAGCACCCGGTCGCCAGGGAGATCATGAACCACCAGATCCGCCTCGCCATCGTGGAGTCCACCGATATCGCCTTCATCCCCGACTTCTATCGGCAACCGAAGGAAGCGGAGTAGAGTGGGACAGCTCGGCGAGACCGTCCCTACCATGCGGGTAGGGGCATCGTGCCAAGATGCCCCACTTCAAAACTCCAAAATACGGATCCCACTTGCGTCATGGAGGCTTCCAACTAACCTTTCCTCCTCCGACCGACATGAAACGAACGCTCGTCAAACACGCCCTCCAGTCCGATTCAGAACAACCTGAAATCCTCATCCAGGGCTGGGTCCGGACACGGCGCGACTCCAAGGCCTTTTCCTTTCTCGAGATCAACGATGGCTCCTGCCTGAAGAACCTGCAGGTGATCCTCGATGCCGACCTGCCCGACTACAGCCAGATCCACGATGCCACCACCGGGGCTTCCGTGGAGATCACCGGCAAGCTCGTTCCCTCTCAAGGCCAGGGACAGAGCTGGGAGGTCCAGGGCGCGACGCTCAAGGTGCTCGGCAAGGCCGATGACACCTATCCCCTCCAGAAGAAAAGGCACACCCCGGAATTCCTCCGCGAGATCGCCCACCTGCGTCCCAGGTCGAACATGTTCGGCGCCATCTTCCGCATCCGGAACCGTCTGGCCTATGCCATCCATCAATTCTTTCAGGAACGCGAATTTGTCTACATCCACACCCCCATCATCACTGCCAGTGATTGCGAGGGTGCCGGAGAACTCTTCAAGGTGACCACACTTCCGGAGACGCCTCCCAAGACAGCAGACGGCAAGGTCGACTACTCGAAGGACTTCTTCGAGAAGAAGGCATTCCTGACGGTCAGCGGCCAGTTGGAGGGAGAGGTCTTCGCCTGTGCCCTCTCGAACATCTACACCTTCGGTCCAACCTTCCGCGCCGAGAACTCCCACACCTCCCGTCACGCGAGTGAGTTCTGGATGGTGGAACCCGAAATGGCCTTCTGCGACCTCGAGGGCGACATGGATCTCGCCGAGGAGTTCGTGAAATACCTGGTAAAGGACGTCACCACCCACTGTGCCGATGACCTCCAGCTCTTCAACAGCTTCGTCGACAAGGAACTGCTCAACCGGTTGAGTTTCGTCATGGAGCGCCCCTTCCAACGCGTGTCATACACCGACGCCGTGGAGATCCTGGAGAAGTGCGGCAAGACGTTTGAGTATCCGGTCAAATGGGGCGTGAACCTCCAGGCTGAACACGAACGCTTTCTCACCGAGGAACATTTCAAGTGTCCCGTCACCGTCTTCAACTACCCAAAGGACATCAAGCCCTTCTACATGCGGCTCAACGACGACGGCAAGACCGTCACCGCCATGGACGTCCTGGCTCCCGGCATCGGTGAGATCGTGGGAGGAAGCCAGCGCGAGGAACGTCTCGACCAGCTCAAGGCCAACATGAAGCAACACCACCTCTCCGAGGAAGCCTACTGGTGGTATGTCGATCTACGTCGCTACGGTTCCGTTCCGCATGCGGGCTTCGGCCTGGGATTCGAACGCATGCTCATGTTCGTCACCGGCGTGCAGAACATCCGTGACGTCATTCCTTTTGCCCGGACTCCAGGGAATGCGGAGTTTTAATTTAGAGTCTCACGCAGAGCCGCGTTCGCGAGAACGGCGCCCCCGTAGCCGCGTTCGCGATAGACTGTGTGAAAACTTGGGGCGAGACGCCCCTATAACCGGCAGGAGGGACGCCAACCTCCACTATCTAGCAGAAATCCATCAAAACCCGTGGTGGTAGACGTCTCGTCTGCCAGTTACGGGAGCGTCTCGCTCCCTCTCGGATCGTTATTACACAGACAGGCGAGAACGTGGCACCTTACCCTGCATTCAAGCTGGTCTTCCAAAAGGAGGTTTGAGGTGTTATTCCTGAACCTGATTCCCCGGTTATCGGAACTCCAGGTCTCCAATATGAAATCCTCACTGATCGTTTTGCTGATTTTCGGCTTTTGCCTGAACGCATTTACCCTGCCCAGGGAACCGATCGAGATCGGCAACACACCCCAGTTCTTTGTCGATGACCATGTGGTAGACAACCGCTTCGCCCTGAAGAACAAGAGCCAGGCAGTCCTCCGAAAGTTTCATCCTCCAACCAAGCATCCGGACAATCCCCTGATCACCGAACAGGAGATCGGCTTCGTGAATGTCATCCAGGAACCCGACGGCACCTTCAAGCTCTGGGCCCAGACCTACATCCGTGATCCAGAACAGCGCACGGAATACGCCATCTGCTACGCGCATTCCAAGGACGGTCTCGAATGGCACCGCCCCAGCCTCGGTCTCTACAACTGGATGGGCTCCAAGGAGAACAACATCGTCTATCGAGGACCACGGAACTTTCGGGCCAGCGGCCCACAGATTCTCCTGAACCTTCCGGAGAGAGACCGACGCGGCTACCGCTACCTCATGACCTATCGCACCTCGGGCGCTCGGGAGTTCGGAAACGGCATCCGCGTGGTCGGCTCCCAGGACGGCATCCACTGGGACAAGGACAATGACTTCCTCATCAAGGATCTCCACAGCGACACCCTGAACAGCATCGTCTACGACTCCGTCCACGACCGCTACCTGATGACCTGTCGGGCGAAGGACCGTTACCGCAGGACTTCCGGCGAGATCATTGATGTCGGAGCTTCGCGACGAGTCTCTGTCATTGAGAATGACACCCTATGGGAGGAATGGGAGGGAACGCCCTCCAGCCTACTGGTGCCGGATGAACAGGACCTTGATGCCGGCTGGAACTTCTTCTACGGCATGCCTGTCCACTACCATGCCGGGATCTATTGGGGCTTCCTCTGGAAGTTCCGGCTCAACGACCCCATCGTCACCGAACTCATCACCTCACGCGATGGCCGCCATTGGACCCGGTTGCCTTCCCGGCCGGACCTGCTCCCCCTTGGAGAGGACGGTGCATGGGACGACGGCATGATCTTCGCCGGACCACACTGGGTGGAGGTGGGCAATGAATGGAGGTTCTACTACTCCGGCAGCGATGGCGCCCACGACGCCAAGGTACGAAGCATGCGGCTTGGTGTGGCGACGGTGAAAAAGGAGCGACTCTACTCCATCAACGGCCCGAAGGGCGGAGGTGTCGTGGTCACCCGCAGGATTCTCTGGCCCGGTGGCGATCTCGTCATCAATGCCGATGCCTCCAAGGGCCAACTCAAGGTCCGGCTCAGTGATGCCCAGCGCAAACCGCTGGAGGGATTCGACTATGACGACTGCCTGCCCATGAAGGAGGATGCACTGGACGCCAGGATCCAGTGGAAGTCCCGAAACATCGATGAGCTCAAGGGCCAGGAAGTCCGGATGGAATTCTACCTCGAAAGCGCGGATCTGTTTACGCTCCGCGCAGGGAACTGAAGGCTTCCCTGGCCCAAGCCCCCCGTTTTTCCAAATGCGGCTACGGGTGGGGCCCGTCGCTCCGTGCGGGCTTTGCTGCGGACGGTGAACAACATGCAACGGGGCACATGAAACCCAAGCCCGGCCGCTCACGGAGTGATCGCCCTACCTACTTCGCATGTTCCTTTTCGAGATGGAGCCTGAGTAGTTCCTTGCCGTAGTCGTTGCCGTTGGGCGTGCGGACGACGGAGTGTATGTGATCCTTGTTGGGTGGGCCGCCTCGATTGAGGGCGATGCCCTTTTGATGATCAAACTCGATGATGATCACCGGGCTCTGGATGCGGAAGAAGAAGACGCTGTCCTCGCCGGTTCCTCCGACCCAGGCGAAGAAGGTGTCATCGAGATGCTTCTGCACCTCGGACATCCGGACCTTGGCATGCCCTTCACGCATGTTGCCGACGTAAAGTTCCACCAGGTCGAGAAGAAGATTCTTCTGCTTACGGTTCATCTCGCTCACCTTCAGGCCCGCATAGGGAACAATCACGTTGTCGTGAAAGGCCTCCAAGGTTCCGTTGTTGCCCGGCTTCTCATGCTGGAGGATCGCCTTCTTCTGCTGCGCCGGGTCCAGCGACCGGATCACCTCAAGCCCCTTCGCCTGTTCCTCCTGTAGAATCACGGTGCCCTTGAACTTTCCTGCCGTGGCACGCACCGGTTCCGAACCGACGAAGTGAGGCGTCATCACGACCTGGTCACCAAGGACGAAGTAGTTGATCACGCAGTGGTGCCCATCCAACTGCCAGCCCCATGGCTTGTCCATGGAGGGCTCACCCATGATGGTGATCCAGTAGAGCCATTCGGTGTATTCGTCATGGCGACCGGTCAGTTCCCCCAGTGTGCCGTTCAGTTTCATGATGTCCTGCGAAAGCTTCAGTCCCTTCGCGCTGAGGGATGCCTTCATCAGGCCGAATGCGAATCCACGCTGCTTCTCGGTCATCTCGTTGAATCCCATTCCCTGCCTGGGATAGCTGTGCTGGTTGGCCCACTTGCGCCATTCATCATCCGTCACCGAATAAAGGGTCTTCGAACGATCGTCATCCGACAAAGACTGCAGGAACCTCTCGGCAGCCAACCTGACCGGCTCTGTGGAAACTCCGGTGCTCCCCAACTGGAACAGTCCCTTGATGACATCGCCATCGGTGGTCACTCCCTTGAACGGCTCCTTCAGTGCCCGCTCCTCCATCTGCTTGAAGCGGTTGCCACCGCCACGGCGTTGCTGGGCTTCGACATGGGCGACGAAAAGAAAAGAGATAACCAAAAGGTTGAGGATGAAATGGCGCATGGCTGAATAGGGCTTCCAAAGGGATACAACACGCAGACGCTTCGGAGAGGCCCAAGGTTTCACCCAAATCGGCACACAGACCAACAACAAAAAAGCACCACCGTTTGAAGGGTGGTGCTTGTTGATGGATTCGCAAAATCCGTTGAAAGCTCAGACCAGTTCCGGGAATTCCTTCTCCGGATTGTAGTTCAGGTCCTTGATGGCCTGGGAGACGACCTTCTTCTCGATCTCACCCTTGGCCGCCAGCGCGTTGAGTGTGCCGATGACGACCGACTCCACGTCGATCTCGAAGAAGCGACGCAGGGCGGAACGGGATTCGCTCCGTCCAAACCCATCGGTTCCCAAGGTCAACAGCCCACCGGGTATCCAGGGTGCGATCTGGTCGGGCACGATCTTCATGTTGTCGGAAACCGCAATGAAGACGCCAGCTTCGCCTTCAAGTGTGTCCTCGAGATAGGAGGTCCGGGCCTCTTCCTCAGGATGCAGCCAGCTCCAGCGCTGTGCCTTGAGGGCGTCGTTACGGAGCTGCTTGTAGCTGGTGACGCTCCAGACATCGGCCGACACGTCATACTTCTCGGCGAGAATCTCCTGTGCCGCCAGCGCCTGGTTCAGGATCGGGCCGCTGCCAAGGATCTGTGCCTTGTGCTTCTTGCCCTCGGCTCCCGTGCGGAACTTGTACATTCCCTTAAGGATACCCTCCTCAGCGCCTTCCGGCATGGCTGGCATCTCGTAGTTCTCGTTGTAAAGGGAGATGTAGTAGAAAACGTTCTCGTCATCCTGGAACATCCGCTTGATGCCATCCTGGATCACCACCGCCAGCTCATAGGCGTAGGCGACGTCATAGGTG
>CAZKNW010000098.1:0-10489 GCA_964554035.1 uncultured Verrucomicrobiota bacterium | reverse complement strand
ACCGCCCTCAGGAAGTTCTTCTGGGCGAATAGGATTTCATCGGTTCCATCCTGGTCGACATCCATGGTCGCCAGCCATGGCCTGTCCTGGCTGCCCCCGGGGGGATCCACCTCCAGACTCTTGAAATCGCCGTCCTCCTGCTGCCTGAGAACACGAACCTTTTCGTAGGGAACGAGCAGTACCACGTCGTTCCTCCCATCCTGGTCGACGTCGTGCACGATCATCTCCCTCGGAGTGCCGCGGAAACTTTCCGGGAGGGGAATGGACCTTGCCAGTCCTTCAGGGCGATGAATTTCAAGGGTTCTCCTGTTGTCGGCCTCCGAAATGACAAGCAAGCCGGGGTGGGCATCCTTGGCAAGCCTGCCGGTGGCGATGAACAGGGGGCGTCCCTTGAGGGGGAGTTGTGCGGGAAAGGGAAGCCGTCCGGACTTCCCAAGGCGGGTGACACCCACGGTCCTTTCCTCCGGGCTGAAGACGAAGACCTCCGGCCGCCCGTCGGAATCCCAGTCGGCTGCCAGCAGCTGTGAAACGCCCGCGTAGGAAGGAAAGGTCATGGCGGCATCGAATTGCCCCTTCTCAGCCTGAAGGTGGAGGTTCATCTGCCCGCTGTCAGGTTCGGCCGCCAGGAAATCGCTCAGGCCATCTCCATTGATGTCGACCCAGGCCTGGCCGCGACTGGCCTTGGAGGTGGATTCCAGGGGCAGCACCGAGAAGGTCCCCAGCTGGAGCTTCTCCGCCTTCGGATCGAATTCCTCGGGCTGAAGCTGGAGAAGCTGGGCCCTGCCGGAAAACTGCGAAATCGTGATCACCTCCGGCGTGCCTTCGCCATCGAGGTCGTCCGCCCAGTAGGAGCGGATCATCGGATGTTCAAGATACTTCTCGGGACCGAAGCGCCCTTCATCCGTCTGGATCCGGAACCGGAACGGGGTCTTGTCGTCCCAGTCGACGAGCAGGAGGTCATCCTTGAGGTCATGGTTGAGATCGAGGCATTGGATGGCCTTGATTCCTCCGGAAAAGGGAAACTTGTCCGGCATCCCGAGACCGTCTTCACCCTGAAGGAAGCGGTAGCAGAAACCCTCGGCCAGCAGCAAAAGGTCGGTTCGTCCGTCGTGGTTGAGGTCGCCGTGGGTCAGACCGTTCGGGGTGAGTTGGGCTTCCGGGGTGGTCCAGCGCTTGATCTCGTCCCATGACTTGGGCCCGGTGCTCAGGTGGACCACCAGTTCCTTGGGTTCACCGAAGTAGGCGAAGTCAGGGATACCGTCGTTGTTGAGATCCTCCGCCGCAAAGCTGGCGATGCGCTTCTCCGATGCGATCGATTCCACCTCGAAACGTGCGTCGGGAGGTAGCTCGTTGATGTCTTCCGTCTTGACCGTTCGGTTCTTCCCGACGGGTTTGCCCGTGCGGTTGTAGAGCAGGTTGATGCGGCTGCGGTTGTTGTTCACGACGATCAGGTCCATCAGTCCGTCTCCGTCCAGGTCGCCGTGGCGGAGGTGGTTGATGTTGTCGTCGATGGGGAAGATCTCGGGGCCGGTGAACTGGAAGCCACGGTTCCCCGATTCGTCCGCATGCAGGATGGCGGATGTCGTCAGGTGCAGACAAAGAAGGGACGTCTGCAGGGTACCTCTCGATGTGAACATGTGGATGGGAAACTACCAGTTGCCTTTAAAAAGGAAAACACGGATGTGCCTTGGGGGAACAACCCCAAGGCAGTGACCACGAAGGAGGCGCTTGAAGATGACTACCGACCGAGGGGGGGCGGATTGTTGCGTCCGGCAGTCGAGGATGCATCGCCCAGTTGAACCAGGAAGTTTGCGTTCTCCGGCATGACTTCGACCCGGGCGCCGGATTCCAGAAGTTTTTCGGTCTCCATGACCTCGATCACGGCCTGCATGATTTCAGGGTCGTCCTTGGCGATGCTGTTCAGGGTGTCACCCACGACCTCGGGACGCTTTGCTGAGGCTTCCGCCATTTTCTGGGAGACCTTGTAGGCGGTTTCACTCTTGATGAGGCCAACGCGGTTTTCACCATCCTGCTTCATGGCGCTGGTGACCTGGACCAGGCGTTTCACGACCTTCTCGGTGATGTTGTCGACCATCTGCCGGTCGGTGAAGGCCACTTTTCGGATATAGACGGATCCGAGGCGGTATCCCCATTTTTCGGAAAGGGGAGATACGGTCTTCCGGACCGTGCGACTCAGGGTATGACGATCCTCCAGCATCTTCTCCATCTCAAGGTTGCTGAGGGTGGAGATGGTGGAACTGGCGACGTTGGCCTGGAGGGAGCCCTCCGGGTTGGCGTTGATGTAGAGGTAGGAAACCGGATCGGTGACCTGCATCTCATACCAGATGCCGACACCCATGGGAGTGCCCTCCTCGGAGTTGACCATCTGGTTCCGGAGGTAGTGCTGTCGCATGGCGGTGCTGACCCTCTGGCGCTTGCCGAAGAAGGGGACCAGCAAGGCCTTGGGACCGAATTCCTTCAAGGGGAAGTGGAGGCCTGCCTCGGACATGGTGCCGAGGACCTTTCCGAACAGGGTGTAGACGAGGGACTCGCGCTCGCTGACAACCGCGTAGAGGCCGAAGGCTTTGGCGAATCCCAACCCGATGGGGATGATCAGGAGTCCTCCGAAGAAGCCGAAGATGGACAAGAAGACAGTCAATGGTTCCATGATGGTTTCCTTTCCGTGGCTCAGCTCTTGGTCGAGTGGACGATGCGGTTGGCGCGTTCCAATAGTGGAACACGCATGTTGCGAAGGTAGGCCTTCAGTGCCTCGGGACCGCCTTCGGTCTTGATCTTCTTGAGTGTGCTGGCCAGTACGTTGAGAGGGGCGACTTCCGCCTGTGCGTTGTTGGATGCGATCTCCACGGCACGGTTGCTCATGGTGATCTGCTGCTCGGCGTCCGCTCGTGCCGTGCTGATGTCCGCTGCAACCTGGTTGCGTGTGCTGTTGATGGCGGAGAGTGCCCGGTCCACCTCGGGTGGAGGATCGATCTCCGTGATCAGGGCCGCGTCCAGTTCAATACCATAGCGACCGGAGGTCGAGCGGCACTGCTGTTCCATGTATTCGTTCAGGAGGGGCAGGTTCTTCCTCAGGTCATTGATCGAGACACCTTCGGAAAGTTCTGCTGCGGCGCTGGATCCTTCGCCCTCCATTTCCTCCTCGGAAACGAGGCTTTGCCCCTTGGGATCGGTGAAGGTGGCGATACGTTCGCGCAGGACCGAGATGAAGTACCCCATGACGTGTTCGAGGGGACTGATCACGCCGAAGAGGTAGGCGTAGAGGTTGTTTTCACTGACACGATAGCGCAGCTGGCCGTTGACGCCGGTGGTCAGGTTGTCCTTGGTGACGGCCTCAATGGTGCTCTGTGTCTTGGAGGGATCCCAGACGATGCTCACCGCCTCGGTAGCGACACTGACCTTGTAGAGTCGCTGCCATGGCCATTTGAAATACGGACCACCGGGTCCGATCACGCGAACGGCAGGAAACTGGTAGCGTTCCTTCTCGTCCTCTGTGAGATTGGGATCGTCCGACATGGGGTCGCCCGGCATTCGCTGCGCCCGGCCGAAAGAGGTGATGACAGCCCTTTCGTCGGGGCGGATGGTGTAGAAGCCTGTGATGAGCACCCGGACCACACAGTAGAGGCCGAGTCCAATGAGGAAGGTGATGAATGGCATGAAATGCTTTGGTTTGGTGTTGGGTCTTCCTGCGACGTCTCAGTTTTTACACACACAACAGTCCTGGGGCAAGGATTCGGCCGTTACGATAAGAACCGGGCTTTGTAATCCCGGAAGAGGCTCAGGTATTGCAGGAGCTGAACTCCTCCCAGATGCGGTTGAACTCCTTCTTGAAATCACGGACTGCGTGGGGGTGATCCGTCACGAGGATGTTTTCATGGTTCTTGTCAGCAGCGCTCCGTGTCCAGTTGTAGCTTCCCGTGACCAGCGTGTTCCCGTCGATCAGGGCAAACTTGTGGTGCATGTGGTTGGATGTGCAGTCGTGCCTGAGCGGGACGCCCATCCTCGCGAGGCGGTAGATGTCGGATCCGGAATCCTCGGCCTTGTGGTTGTCAGATATGATCCTGACCCGGACGCCGCGCTGATGGGCATCCAGTATCGGGCTGGTGATCCGGTCATCCGTGATGGTGAACACGCAGATGTCGATGCTGCTTCCAGCACACTGGATCAGGTGGCGAAGTGCGGCAAGTGACCCCTCTCCCGGACTGAAGAAGACCTTGGAGATGGGTGTCTTGCCTATCGAGGATGGAAGACAACGCAGTGCCTCCTCGATCCATTCATCGGGAAAAGCCCCGGGTCTGTGGCGGGCCATTGAGAAAAGTCCGGCCCGGATCTGCTCGAGCAGCCTGGGCGTCCATTTCATTTCGCGGATCACCTGGTTGATGGCTCTCTTTTCCGATCGGGTGAACCGGGCATCCTCCAGTGTCCTTTCAAAGCATTCCAGCAGGTGGGTTGTCGGTGATGGCATGGTCATTCGCGTTCGCGGGTATCGACGATGATGGTGACGGGGCCATCGTTCACGAGGGCTACCTTCATGTCTGCACCAAATTCGCCGGTCTGGACCTCGCCGCCGAGTTCCCGGGCGAGGAGTTGGTTGAAGGATTCGTAGAGGGGCACGGCCTTGGCGGGCCTGGCGCTTCGCATGAAGGAGGGTCGGTTTCCCTTCCGGGTGCTGGCGTAGAGCGTGAACTGGCTGACGACGATGGCCGGGAGGTGGGAATCTGCCGCTGCGACGTTCATCAGTCCGTCCTGATCTGGGAAGATCCTCATGCGGGCGATCTTCGGTGCAAGCCATTCCGCGTCCGTTGCCTCATCATTCTCCTCGACCGCCAGCAGGATGAGAAGGCCCGGGCCGATCGAGGCGGTGACCTTTCCCTCGACTGCGACGGATGCCTCGGAAACACGTTGGATGACGGCTCTCATGATCGGGCGAAGGCTGACAATCCTTTGCCTTTTGTTCAAGGGATGAAGGCGCTCGTCTTGTCAGGGATGCCACTAAAGTTTTCACATGGGTATGCCGATACCAGCAAAAGCGGACGAAGGCACCCCATGGTTGGAGCCGAGACCAGGGCTGGTGGCCGTCCTTTGAATGATGGGTGAAGGGATACATACGTCTGATTCCGAAGTGCGGTTCAGAGGGCTGGTGCATCTGTCGCGTCATGTGGCGGGTGGGGCAGTCCCTTTTGATGTGTATTTCCCTCGTCGCACCACGGAAGCGGTTCAATGGAAATGAAGCTTCCCAATGCCATGTAATCGCGATTGGGCCGGATGAGTGTCAGACGGAAGCTGACAGTCATGTCCTTTGGAATCGGATTGCTGGTATCGATCATTGCTTCATCCGCCTTCTTTGTATTTCTGGTGGTCTACATTGAGGAGCGACTGGGCCAGGAAGTGGCTTCCGTGGCCGGAATGGTCGCGGAAAACGCAGGGCAGGCGTTGACCCAGGGAGATTCGGAGTCTGCCCGGAAGATCCTGGAAGCCCTGGTTTCCAACAGGATGTTTGTTGCAGCTGCGGTGGTGGAGGAAAATGGAGGAGTGTTCGCGGAGTTCAATCCGGATGGGGTGCCTCTGGGCGATCTGTCATCGATGACGCCGGGAACCCATCATGAAGGAGAGCTCCGGACCTACCTCCGTCCCATCCCCGGAACGGGACGTGGGGTCGCCAGCCTGGCTCTGGTGGTCGATCATCGCTCAACCCGCATCACGTTGCTCGTCCTTTTCGCTTCGATGCTGGTCTGGGTCGCCTTGATTGCGATGGGTCTTTCACTGGCGCTTTCGAGCTTCTTCAAGCGCTATGTCACCTCCCCGATTCTACAGCTGCTGGAAACAACGATGGAGGTTTCCGGGCGGGGCGACTTCTCGATTCGCGCCCAACGTACGACGGATGACGAAGTGGGAATCCTGACCAGTGCCTTCAACGGCATGCTTGACAAGATCGAGGACCAGAACAGGGAACTCCACGAGCAACGTGTCCGTTTCGAACATGCAGTGGGAGGATCCATGGATGGCGTCTGGGATTGGGATATGAAGGAGGACAGGCATTTTTGGTCGGAGCGTTTTCGTGAAATCCTGGGAGTGGGCACCATGGATGCCTCACTGGAAAACTTTCTTTCGTTTGTTCATCCGGACGACCGCGAGGAGGCGGTCCAGCATTGGAAGGAGGTGGTTTCCGGAGGCATGGTCCAATGTGATGCCGAGTTCAGGATCGTTCTCTGTTCGGGAGGCTTTCGCTGGGTTCATTGGCGTGGAATGGTTGCGAAGGACGTTGAAGGTGAACCTGTGCGCCTTTCGGGTGCACTCACGGACATCACGGAACGGAAGGAGGGTGAGAGGCAGACCCAGGAGATGGCGAGGAAACTGGTGGAGACCTCCCGCCGGGCGGGAATGGCCGAGATTGCCACTGGCGTGCTTCACAACGTGGGCAACGTCCTCAACAGCATCAATGTTTCCGCGACTTTGATTTCAGATCGGTTGAAGATGCTTCCGGTGGAAAGACTGGAGAAGGTGGTCAACCTTCTGGAAAGGCACGAGAAGGACCTGCCCGGCTTTTTCTCCGAGTCAGGCAAGGGGCGCATGCTTCCACGATACTTGAGCGAGTTGGTGGAAGCAGGCCGGAGGAGGACGAAGGAGATCGAGGCGGAGGCCGAGGCGCTGGTCCGCAATGTGGAGCATGTAAAGGAGATCGTATCGATGCAGCAGAGCTATGCTAAGGTCTCCGGTCTGACCGAGACCCTTCCCGTCAACGAGCTTCTCGAGGATGCGATCAGGCTCAACAGCAACATCGTCAGTTCTTCGGGCATTCGGATCTTCCGCGACTACACTTCCGTTCCGGCCCTGGTCAATGTGGACAAGCACAAGGTGCTGCAGATATTGATCAACCTCCTCTCCAACGCCGTTCATGCGCTTGAAGTCGTGGAGATTCCACAGAAGCGCATAGAACTGGGTATCATTCGTTGTGCGAACCAGCGGGTCGCCATTTCGGTTGAGGACAATGGGGTCGGTATTGAAACCGGAAACCTTGAAAAAATCTTCTCCCATGGGTTCACGACCAAGCGACGCGGCCATGGTTTTGGACTTCATTCGAGTGCCCTTGCCGCACGGCAGATGGGTGGGGAACTGAACGTGACCAGTGAGGGCGCAGGTCAGGGTGCCCGTTTCACGCTCTTGCTTCCGGAGGTGCAGCTCACGCAGGGAAGAAAGAGGAGGGAGCTTGCGCATGTCTAGACGACGGATTCAGCAGACAATTTGGGGCATGATGGCCATGTGCATTCTTGTCGGGCAGGCCCATGCCCAGCTGTTCTCCACGGCCCTCAGGGATGTGGAGTCCATTCTGGCTCTCGGTAAGGAGGAGGCGGCAGAGGGTGTGTCCGTGACTTTCGATGCACACCTGACATCGAGTGTGGTGCGCAACTCGATGGTGACCCTTCAAAGTGATAACCTTAGCCTTCGTGGCATCCTTGGAGAAGGACAGGCGCCCGCCGTGGGTTCAAGGGTGAGGGTGTTGGGCAGAACTTCGGTCGATTTCCTGGGAACGTTTGTCGTGGTGGATTCTCTTGAGGTTCTCGAAAGGGACAGTTGGCCCGAAAGCACCGTTCCCTCACGTGATCTCTCGGATCCGGCCTATCAGTTCCTTTTTGTCGAGGTGGAGGGCGTGGTTCAAAGGGTCTGGCGGCTCGGCAACAGACGGACGTTTGATCTGGGATACAAGGGGCAGATTGTGAGGGTGGGAATCGGAGGTGCTGATGCAGGGCCGGACGACGACCAGTTGCTGGATTCCCGTGTTCGTGTCCAAGGAGTGGTGGGCCGTCTGGTGAGAGGGCCGGGGGGCACGCGAGTCCATCTTGAGGTGCCGGGTTGGGAGGCTCTCGAGGTTCTCCAGAATGCGGGGCAGTCGCCTGTGCAGAGCGTAGTCCGATTGATTGAGGTCTACCGGAGAAGGGAGGAGCTTGCCCTTGGAAACCGTGTTCACGTCACGGGTGACGTGACGCAGGTGCTGAGGGAGAACCAGTTGGTCATTGATGATGGTTCAGCGGCCTTGCGCGTCTGGTTTGACGAGCCACATGGATTCACCGTCCTGGATCAAATCAGCCTGACGGGTTTCGTTGACGGAGGTCCTGCCCAGGCCTGGCTCCGGAGTGCTCGCGGCGAGCGGGTTGGGCAGGCTTCGGCCCATCCGGCCATCGTCCTTGATGGGATCGAATTTCTCCATCCATGGCTGCATCATGACCGGATCCTGACCATGGAGGGTGTCGTGATGGACCAGAATCTGAGTCGTGAAACCGACACCATTTTCATGGATCTAGGCGGGCGGATCGTAAGGGTGGAACTGGCGAAGGATGACCAAGGCGGTATGGTGAAGGGGCTTCCTGCCCTGGATCGAGGAACGAAGGTTCTGGTGACCGGTTTGGGATTTGTTGCCGCGGATGAATCGGGAAAGGCGACCGGACTTCTGGTCAAGCTTTCCGGGCCTGCGGGGCTCGGCCTCGTCGCCCTCCCTTCCCGGTGGACGGTGAGTCTGCTTCTCAAGGTGGCGGCCGGTCTGCTGCTGTTGCTGGTTGCCGGTCTCTTGTGGGCCGTGGTCCTGAACAGACGCATCCGTCAGCAGTCGGTGCTTCTCGAAAGGAGCTTCCGGGCCGAGCATGAGATGGAGAATCGCTACCGGTTGCTTGTGGAACATGCGAATGATCTGGTCTTTCTTCTGGATGAATCGGTTGCCGTCACATCGGTGAACGGTGCCGTTGAGAGGACCCTTGGCCAGGGAGAGGAAGGACTCATTGGCAAGGGCCTTGATGAACTGGTCTCCGAAATGCATGTGGAAAGGGTCGAAACGTGGCTTGGGGAGCATGGGAAGGGAGTTGCTTCCGCCACCTTTGAGGCTCAGTTTCATTGTGCGCATGGGAGGCTGGTCGAGGTGGAGATCAGTTCGAGACTCATTGAGGACGAGGGAGGAGGTCGAAGCATTCTCGCGATCGCACGGGATATCACTGAACGACAAAAGAGTGCCCGGCGACTCCAGGAGCAGGATGATTTCTTCAGGCAGGTCATCGATGGACTTCCCAATCTCGTCTTCGTCAAGGACCGCCAGGGACGATTCGTCCTGGTCAACGACATGGATGCCCGATTCTTTGGCAAGTCGACAGCGGAGGAGATGATCGGTCTCACGGATGGGGATGTGATCTCGAACCCGGCGCAGCTGGAAGCGATCCGGAAGGATGATCTCGACGTCCTTGAAACGGGCTGTGAGAAGTTCATCGCCGAGGAGGCCGTTACGGGACGCTCGAGAAAGACAAAGTGGTTCCAGACCTCCAAGCGACCCATCCGTGACTCCCGGGGGAACATAACCCACGTCGTTGGAGTGGCCACCGAGATCACCGCGAGAAAGGAGGTCGAGGAACGGGTCAGGGAGTCGGAGGCGTTGTATCATTCCCTGGTTGAAAACCTTGCCGTGGGCATCTTCCGGAAGGATCTCGAGGGAAGGTTCATCTTCTGCAACTCCACCCATCAGCAGATGCATGGTGAAGACCTTACCGGTCGCTGCTCCAGGGATTTTCTGTCGCCGGCGGAGGCCTGGGAAGTGGAGGAGTCCGATGCGCGGATCGTCCGTACCGGGGAACGGTTTGAAGTGAGCAAGGAATTCAGGTTCCTCAACCGCGACGAACCATCCTTTGTCCACCTGGTCAAGGCGCCCGTCTTCAACGGCGAGGGTCAGGTGGTGGGGATCCAGGGCATGGTCTGGGACATGACCGAGAAGCATGCGGCAGAGCTCAAGATGCAGCGTCTCAATGAAAAGCTGGTTGAGGCCTCCAGGCATGCGGGCATGGCCGAGGTTGCCACAGGGGTGCTTCACAATGTCGGGAACGTCCTCAACAGCGTCAATGTGTCGGCAACCCTGGTCAGTGATTCCCTCAGGAACTCAAGGGTTGACGGGATCCACAAGTTGTCTCGGCTGTTCTCTGATCACAGGGAGGATCTGGTTGCATTCCTTACAGAGGACGAGAAGGGGCTTTCGGTTCCTGCCTATCTGGAGACGCTGGCCAGCCACATCGAGCAGGAACAGAAGACGGTGCTGGGTGAATTGGGGCAACTGATGAAGTATGTCGAGCACATCAAGGAGATCGTTGCCATGCAGCAGAACTACGCCCGGATGGGAGGGGTGGTCGAGAACGTGGATCCCCGTGAGATTGTTGAGGACGCGATTGCGATGAACCTCGCCGGGCTGGAACGCCATGGAATCGATCTCAAGAGGCATTATCTTCAGACCGGAATGGTCCGCGTGGACAAGCACAAGGTCCTTCAGATCCTCGTCAACCTCATCCAGAATGCGAAACAGGCCCTCGATTTTCAGGATGGGTCCGAGGAAGACCGGACGGTAAGGGTGGAGGTGGAGATGGCTGGTCCGGACCGTGTCTCGATCGCGGTGAAGGACAATGGGATCGGGATCTCTGGTGAAAACCTCACCAAGGTGTTTTCGCAC
>CAZKNW010000097.1:0-10504 GCA_964554035.1 uncultured Verrucomicrobiota bacterium | reverse complement strand
GACACAGTCGACGCTTCGTTCCTTGACCAGCCTGATCCCCTCGGAAGCCAGTCTCGCCTCAACCACTTCACAGGTTCCCTTCAAGATCCGGCTGATCTGCTCCCGGTCCACGTCATCGTCGTCGATGACCATGACCACAAGTGTGGCAGGAACTGCTGTTTCAGCGTTGAAGTCGTTCATGGATTCTCTTTTTTCGCAGCAAGGTACCGAGGCCACAAAAAAGTAAAAGTCGCCCCCTTCCCCTCGGCTGATTCCACGTGGACCTTGCCTCCGTAGGAATCAACGATCTTCCTGACCAGTGCCAGACCGATCCCGCTGGCCTCGACAATGTCCCTCGATTGCAGGGTCTCAAACATCTTGAAGATCCGTTCATGAAACTCATCGGGAATGCCCGGGCCATTGTCGGACACTGAGAACCTGAAAAAATCACCTTCGCTGGCGCTGGAGACCTCAATCCTGCCCTCTCCTCCTGGGCGATGCTTGACGGCATTTGAAACCAGGTTTCTGAAGACCTGCTCAAGGGGAACGCGCTCCGTTTCAAACACAGGCATTCCCGGATCCAGCACCACCTCAAAGGAAGCAGGTACCGCCACCAGATCACAAATTTCATTCAGGAGGACCGTCGTATCCACCTTCTCAACCGAATGCCTGTCACTCGAAACCCTCGCATACTGCCTCAGGTCATCGAGCATTCTCTCCATCCGCTGAACCCTGCGGCGAAGCTGGGAAAGATGCCGCTTGGATTCGTCAGGCAACACCTCCAATGCATCCTCTTCGATCCACTGCGAAAGATTGTCAATGCCCCTCATCGGTGCCTTGAGGTCGTGGGAGGCGATCCGCGTAAACTCATCCAGCTCCCGATTGCTTTTCTCAAGCTGCCTTGCGTAGCGCTCGAGTTCCATCTGAGTCCTCTTTCTCTCTGAGATGTCAACCACGGCTGCCAGGACACAGGTTTGACCATCCAGATCGATCGGGTTCAGGCCGATCTCGATGGGAATCTCGACGCCATCCTTTCGCAGGCCAAACAGGTCGCGATTGCTTCCCATCTGACGGGCCTTAGGATTCCCAAAATAGTCCAACCTCATTCCGACATGCCCTGAGCGAAGGCGGTCTGGAACAAGGATCTCAAGCTCACTGCCGATAAGTTCATTATGGGCGTAACCGAAGAGTTCCTCGAGGCGCTGGTTGGCAATCAGGATCTTGCCGGCCGAGTTGATCAGGATGATGCCATTGGGAGCTGATTCAACCATGACCCTGAAGCGCTGTTCGGCCTTTCTGCGCTCCTCGACCTCATCTTCCAGCTTCTTGTTCACCTCCTGAAGGCCAGGAAGCCGGATGGCTTGGGGAATGACCTTTACCAAGGCAATGACGGTCATCCAGGAAACCACTGCCGTGATCAGCTTCATGATTCCGGCGAGCCGGTAGGCAGGCCACCAGAAGATGCTCGCCTCTATCAGATGCACGGTTCCACAGGTAAGGATGAAGAGGCCAAAAAGCCAGAAAATCCTGGGAAAGACGATGTCCTTTCTCCTCCGTATGAAGTAGAACATCACCAGAGGAATCGTCGTGTAGGCCCCCCAGACAAGACAGTCGGAAATAACGTGGAGCCACCCATGTCCGTCCGTCCAGTTGCCGCAATGCCATCGGGCGGAAAAGTCCTCGGTGTTGAACAGTTTTCCAAAGAATTCGACCATGGTTCCAGAATTCATTCCAGAAGCTCAGGACCTTCGCGAGTAAGAATTCCGATTCAATTCAGAAAGAGTCCCCTTCATGAGATCCTTTCCATTGAGACAAACCGCCCCTCATCGTCGCAACGCATCCGAAAACTCCCTGAGATACCGTCCGGGGTCACATATCCCTGCAGCTTGGCCATGGGAAACTGCAGGATTCTTCCATTCTGGTCCTCAGTCCGAACATGTCGGGCCCGCCCCTGGTAATAGGCCAGCACATCCGCTACTCCGAGATGAACCTGGAACAGGTATTCCTTCATGTCCGCCTGAACGGTGGATGGCCGCCATAGGGTCAACTCATGGCGGCCACCTTCACCCATGATTTCGTTTGATGGGTTCGAGTTCTAGTTGATGAGGCGTTGCCACTGGTTCTCGCGGGCTCCGCGGGCGGCC
Source organism: uncultured Verrucomicrobiota bacterium (assembly GCA_964554035.1). Lineage (GTDB taxonomy): Bacteria > Verrucomicrobiota > Verrucomicrobiia > Limisphaerales > CAZKNW01 > CAZKNW01. Next base: position 8,381 of record CAZKNW010000097.1, on the reverse strand, counting down.
TTCAGTGCTCCCCTTGCGACAAACTCAAGATCATGTTCTCCAGCCACCAAAACACGGGGGCTCTCGAAGCCATCCTCTTCAAGGCTGCGCTGCATCTCGGAGGCAAGGTTCCTCACACGACTTCCACCACCGGTCAGGATGATGTTCTGGAGCAGTTCCATGACGCTGTCTGATGAGGCCCGGGCAATCACTTCCCTGACCGCATCCAGGATTTCGTTCATCAGCGTTTCACAAGCTTCTCCGACCTGGTCTTCGAGCTCCAAGGTACGGGGCTTGCCTCCCACCATGACCTTGGTCTTGATCTCGCCTTCCGGCTTTCCGACATAGCTGAACTGCTCCTTGATCTCGCGGATCTTGATCATGGAAAGGTCGCTGTCTGGATAGGTACGCTTGATGGCATCCGCCAAAAGCTGATCCACCCGATCACCTGCTGTCTTGATGCTGACCTGGTCCTGCGCGGTTGGATAATACCCCTGAACCATGCAGATGTCGGTGGTGCCGGCTCCGATGTCGACAAAAAGGGAGTTGGAAACAGGGTCGATGTAGTCGCTGTCTCCAAGTCGGGCCTCGTCCCGGCAGCCGAGGGCAGCCAGGAAAGGTTCAGGAATGAAGATCACACGGTCAAAGATGCCCTGAATGGCCTGGCGGAGATCCTCGCGGGCCTCCTCGTCTGCATTCGCAGGGAGGCCGGCCACCACCCGGTATTCGGCGGCGCCTTCATCCTCAATCCTGCTGCGCAGGTGCAAAAGAAAATCACGGGTTGCCTTCACGTCCTTCACGACGCCGTCCACAAGAGGGGCCACCAGCTTCAGGTGGAGGCGCTTCTTCATCGCATCCTCACCGAAAAGCATCGTGGCATTGCCGGGCAGGATGCCATCAACGATCCCTTCGCTGGCATAGCCTACGATCGAGGGGATCAGCTCATTCCTGTGAAGACCCTTCTTGCCTTCGAAGGAGCTTTGGATGCAGGACTTGTTTGTCCCCAGGTCGAGTCCGATGAGAAGCATTCCCTTCTCCTTGGATTCCTCCTGCATGCGGGAGGCAGCTGGGGCAGATGAACCATTACCAGAAAGACGACGGGAAGTTTTGCGTCCCTTCACTTTTGGTACCGACGTAATAATGGGTGTGTTGCGCATTTCGTTTCCTTACAGGGTGTTACAGGTTTGTGGTTGTTTGGCAGACGTGGTTGGGGGTTTTGAAGAAAAGACATCCTTCTGGGCTGACGACCTGGATCCGAATTGGTGATCCAACAGCTGATCAATCATCGCCTCGACATTGTCGATCGCGATGCGTCCGCCGCCGCTCCGTTGATGCGGCCCGGATTGGGAGATGGCATGCTGCAGGGATTCCTCTGCCTGCTCGTTCTCGATCTCATCCAGAACGGAGGGCACCATGTCCTTGAGAACCTTTTCCGATACAAGGCCACTGACGGCCCATTCGGATTCCAGTTCCTTTCGCTCCCGCCGAAGCTTCTCCTCCAGTTTTCTGCGCTGGAGATCAGCGTCGACGTGATGTTTGAGCCAGCGCTGCTGGATCTCCCTCTGCTCGGCCTTGACCATGGCCCTGAGAACCGCTTCCTGGTTCTCACGTTCATAGGTCGAAAGCCGCGCCCAACATGCGATCCTCCTGGGCAACAGGATGTTCAGGATGGCTTCGGCCTCCTTCTTGTTGCCCGTGAGGCGAAGTCGGCAGACCTTGCGGAAATCCTCCACAATTTCATGCCAGATCTTTTCGCTGTCGAACGGGTTCATCATTCGGATCTCTTTCGTCGAGACCCGATTAGCACCGGCCATGCCACCCCTTCAGAGACGGTTTTCTGGAGCTCTTTGCCGCTTTTCCAGCAAATCCTGGGGCTACGGGGCAAGAAGTTCCCCCCAGAACACGGAAAAAGCCTCCACGGGGAAATGGAGGAAGACCTCCTCCAAAGAGGGAGGAGGCAAAAGGACGAAGGGGTCAGGGGGCCTTCGAGAGGATCTCCTTGGCTGAGGCAACGGCCTTTTCAACCTGCTCGGAGGTCATGTAGCCTGCCAGTTCAGTGCAGGCCGCTTCGGCATCGGTCAGTCCATTCTGGGTGGCAAGATAGAACCACTTGTAAGCCTCTGAAAAATCCTGTTTTACCCACTCCCCATTGGCATAGGCAACCCCCAGGTTGAACTGAGCGGCAGCAATGCCTCCTTCCGCCGCCTTAAGATACCACTCGAGGGCCTGACGGGTATCCTGGGCGACACCATCTCCCGATGCGTAAAGAAGCCCAAGGTTGTATTGTGCGGAACGGATCCCCTGCTCGGCGGCCTTCCGATACCACTGGGCTGCGGCGCCGAAATCCTGTTTCACGGTCTGACCCTGATCATACATCAGGCCTACTTCGTTCTGTGCGGCGGCATGTCCTTTGAGGGCGGCCTTGAGATACCAATTGAAAGCCTCTTTCATGTTGCGCTCGACACCTTCCCCCCGCGCGTATTTCACCCCAAGATTGTATTGGGCGGATGCATTGCCCTGTTCGGCAGCCTTGCGCCACAGATCGATGGTGTCCGCGGTGGCTCCTGTTTCCGAGGCGGTGTTCTCCTTAAGTGCGGCGAGACTGAACTGGGCCTGGGGATGTCCCTGTTCGGCAGCTAGCCCCAACCATTTCTCGGCTTCCGCCACGTTCTTCTCAATGCCAACGCCCTTGGCGTACTGAACGCCGAGATTGTACTGGGCGGACGCAACGCCCTGCTCCGCCGCCTTCTTCCACCACTGGTTGGCCTCGGCCACATCCTTGCGGACACCCCGGCCTTCCGAATAGAGGACTCCGAGATTGTACTGGGCACCCGCCTGGCCCTTTTCAGCAGCCCGATGATACCAGCGTGCGGCCTCGGTCGGGCTCTTCCTGACCCCTTCCCCGTTTTCATAGAGCAAGCCCAGGTTGTATTCCGCAGAGACGTGTCCCTTCATGGCCGCCTTGAGCCACCATTTGTGGGCATCCGAGATGCTTTTCTTGACCCCAATTCCCTTGTAGTAGGCATACCCGAGCTGATCCTGGGCGGCCGCGTTGCCAAGTCCCGCCGCACGAAGCCACCACTTTACCGCTTCGGCAGGATCCTTTTGGACGCCCTCGCCGGAATCATGCAGCATGCCAAGCTGGTACTGCGCCTCGGCCAGCTCGTTCTCTCCAGCCCGTGTCCACCACTTCACTGCCTCGGTCGTGTTCTGCGGTACGCCCTTGCCCTCCAGAAACATGAGTCCGAGTGAATACTGAGCGAGTGGATAGTCCTGTTCCGCCGCCTTCCTGAACGCCTCAACGGCCTGATCATCATCCTGCTCGATCCCATCCCCGTTCAACAGCAACACCCCGTAGTGATACTGCGCCTCGGCAAGTCCCTCGGCGGCTGCCTTCTCAAAAAGCCTCGCCGCCTCTGCTGCATTGCGGGAAACCGACTCCCCCTTCGAATGAAGAAGTCCCAGATTGTACATCGCCTCTGCGTCTCCCTGCTCCGCCGCCTTCTTCCACCAGTTGGCTGCCATGGCAACATCCTTGGCCACTCCCTCTCCCGTGAAATAGGCAAAACCGACGCGGCTCTGCGCGGCGGCCACACCCTGCTTGGCTGCCTTCGTCCACCACTCAACCGCCTTGGCAGGATCCCTCGAGACGCCATCACCACTCAGGTAGCGATTCCCAAGCTTTTCCTGTGCTTCCGGATGACCCTGCTCCGCCGCCACCGTCAACCAGCGCGATGCCTCGGCGGGATTCTTGAGCAGTCCCCCCGAAGTCATGTGGATCATGGCCAGATTGTATGCCGAGGGGATGCTGCCCTGTTCTGCCGCCTGCCGATACCACCTTGCCGCTTCAGAGGCATTCTTCTTCGTACCAATGCCATTCAGGTAGGCGTAGGCCAGGAACTCCTGCGCCTTCCGACTGCCTTGGTCGGCTGCTTTTTTCCACCATTGGACCGAATCGACAGGGCTCACCAAGACCCCCTCACCCTTGTAGTAGGCATGGGCAAGATACTCCTGAGCCTCCAGCTTGCCGTTCTCCGCGGCCATGCGAAACCCCTGGATCGCCTCGTAGGGATTCTTTGTCACCCCTTTGCCAGAGGCATAAAGGTAACCAAGATAGTACTGCGTCTCCACGTCCCCGCGGTTCGCCTGGTCCTTGAACTGCCTGAGCTTGATCTCATCCACCCGGCCCTGGCCCTGCACATGGAGCGCTGCCATGAGGGACACCACCATGACGCACTTCCAGAGGTTCCTGGAGCCGGGGAGAAGGAGGCTTGTTTTACCGTGATTCACGCCGCCAAAAGTAGAAACGCCCCCCCCCTTCATCAAGGGAATTGTGGAAGCCCCAGCCGCGGGCCGACTCCACGACGTTTCCAAAGGCCAGAAAATCCTTTTCGTCCCACTGTGGCTGTCCTTAGTGTCTGTCGCTCAATGTTCGAAGAAATTGAAGCACAATTGGCTGAAGCGTCCGACAGAATCGTCCACCTGCGGAGGTTTCTTTGACTTGGCCAAGGCCAAAACCCGACTGGCGGAACTAGACGCCAAAATGGCGGCTCCGGATTTCTGGGATCGCCGAGAAGACGCCCAGAAGACCGTCGATGAGGTCAGCGCACTGCGCCGACGGGTCGATCCCCTCGTGAAGCTCGGCAAGCAGGTCGAGGACATGGAGGTCATGCTTGAACTCGGGAGGGAGGAACCCGAGGACGCCCAGCCCCGTATCGCGGAGGAGATGAAGGCTGAGATCACCGCCTTCACATCGCAGCTCGACGACCTGGAGCTCCAGCTGATGCTCAGCGGCCGCTTTGACCGCAAGAACTGCCTCTTCAGCATCAATGCCGGTGCCGGCGGCACCGAGTCCTGCGACTGGGCCAACATGCTTTACCGCATGTATCAGCGCTGGTGCGAGGGACGGGGCTGGAAGATCACCACCATCGACCTACTCCCCGGGGACACAGCAGGAATCAAGAGCGTCACCTTCAGGGTTGAAGGAGACTGCGCCTACGGATTCTGCAAGGCCGAGCGCGGTGTGCATCGACTGGTCAGGATCTCCCCCTTCGATTCAAACAAGCGACGACACACCAGTTTCGCCAGCGTGGATACCATCGCCGAGATTGACGAAGACATCGACATGGACATCCCTGACACCGAGCTCAGGGTGGACACTTATCGTTCCGGCGGAAAAGGTGGCCAGAACGTCAACAAGGTCGAAACCGCCGTCCGGATTACCCATGTCCCAACGGGACTTGTCGCTGCGAGCCAGAACGAACGCTCGCAGCATCAGAACCGGGCCATCGCAATGCAGCTCCTGATGTCCAAGATCTATGCCATGAGGCAGGATGCCGAGAAGGCCGAGATGGAACGCTTCTATGGAGAGAAAGGCAGCGTCTCCTGGGGCAACCAGATCAGGAGCTACGTTTTCCAGCCCTACCAGATGATCAAGGATCTCAGGACCAACATCCAGTCAAGCAACCTCCAGGGCGTCATGGACGGCGATCTGGATGATTTCGTCAATGGATGGCTGAGAGCCGGTTGCCCCACAGGAAAGGCCTCCGGCGCAGACGAGGAAGAATCCGACTGATGACCATTCTCGACACCATCGTAGAGAGAAAGAGACAGGAGCTTCAGAACCTACCTGACGGCACTCCCAGTGTGGCTGATGTCCGGAGGGCCATTGACAAGAGGGGAGGCACACGCGACTTCCTGTCTGCCCTGAAGTCACCTCCAAAGGGTGACATCGCCTTGATTGCCGAGGTCAAGAAGGCGTCTCCTTCCAAGGGTGTCATCCGCGAGGATTTTGATCCGGTCGAGATAGCAAAGATCTATGAATCAGCAGGAGCAACCTGTCTCTCGGTACTGACCGACAGGGACTTCTTCCAGGGAGACCTCAGTTACCTCTCCGACATCCGGAAAGAGGTGGCTCTCCCTCTTCTCAGGAAGGACTTCATCATCGATCCGCGTCAAATTCTCGAGGCAGTCGAATGGGGTGCGGACGCCATTCTCCTCATCGTCGCCATTCTGGATCAGGAACACTTATCCGACCTGCACCAACTCGCCGTCGAGTCCGGCTTGAGCGTCCTCGTGGAAGTCCACGATGAGACGGAACTCCAAAGAGCCATCCACGTCGGCGCCCGACTCATCGGCGTCAACAACCGCAACCTGAAGGACTTCACCGTCGATCTCGGAACAACGGGAAGGATAGCAAAAGGCCTCCCATTCGATGGAATCCACCTCCTCGTCGCCGAGAGCGGCATCCACACCCGCGCGGATGTGTCAGAAGTCAAGAAGGCCGGGGCCGATGCCATCCTCGTGGGCGAGTCCCTCATGAAACACCAAGACATCGCGACCAAGGTCTCGGATCTGATAACGCCCTGCGAATAATGATGTCCGGACTTGATTTCTGACACGATTTGCCTAGGCATAGTTGGAACCGTTTCATCCAGGCCACAGAGTCCATGGACACCTCCCAAGCCACCCCGCTCAACGTCCTCATTGTCGAGGACTCCGAACTCGACGCCGTCGTCCTTGTGAACGTTCTCAGGTCCGGCGGATACAAGCCGGGATTCAAGCGGGTCGAGACGGCACAAACAATGTCTGCCGCCCTGGGCAATGAAGAGTGGGATGTGATCCTCGCGGATCACAACCTGCCTGAGTTCAGCGCTCCCGAGGCACTCAAGATCCTTCAGTCCACCGGGAAGGACATTCCCTTCATCATCATTTCCGGTGGCATTGGTGAGGACGTGGCGGTGGCTGCCATGAAGGCGGGAGCCCACGACTACCTGATGAAAGGCAGCCTTGCCCGCCTTGTCCCGGCAGTGGATCGAGAGATCCGCGAGGCTCATGTCCGGGAAGCCAGGCGCCGTACTGAGGCCGCGCTGCGCGAAAGCGAGCAACGTTATCGCCTACTGTGGGAAACCGCCACCGACGCTGTCTTCCTGATGGATGCGAATTCCACCATCCATTTTGCCAATCCAGCGGTTCAGCAGGTTTTCGGCTATCATCCTGCCGAGGTCATCGGCCAGAACCTCACCCTTCTCCTACCGGAAAGGGTGAAGCCCGAACTGGAAGAGGAGTTCAAGAGCATCCTCCACTCGGGAATCCATTCGAATGCGAAGCACGTGCTTGAGACGGTCGGCCTTCGGAAGGAATCCGAGGAGGTGCTGATCGAAATTGTCTACAATGACATGCAGTTGCACGGGGAGCGCTGGTATGTCGCCTTCATCCGCGACATCAGTGAGCGCAAGAAGGCAGAACGTCAGCTTCAGGAAAACAGGGCGCAGTTTGAACTGGCCCGGCAGATCCAGGAAAGGCTCTTCCCAAACCGCAAGCCCACCTCCAACGTTCTGGACGTGGCCGGCACATCCATCCCTGCCGACACAACCGGTGCAGGTGGCGACTACTACGACTTTCTTTCCATGCTCAACGACAAGTGGGGATTTGTCGTGGGCGATGTCACTGGGCACGGTGTCGGACCAGCCATGATCATGGCTGAAACCCGCGCCTACCTTCGAATCCTCGCCACCAACCGGAATGATCCGGGAACGATTGTGACACGCACCAACCGTGTGCTTTGCGAGGATCTGGACACGGAACGGTTCGTCACATTGTTCCTCGCCGTAATCGATCCTGAAACACGACAATTCAATTATGCCAGCGCCGGACACACGCCTGGATTCGTGATCGGAGCGGATGGTTCCGTTAAGGCAACACTGAAGAGAACAGGCGTTCCGCTGGGCATGAAGGATGATGTCGAATACGAATCCTCATCAAATCATCCCCTTGAGTCCGGCGACGTGCTTGTCCTGACAACCGATGGCATCGACGAAACGATGAATGGCGAGGAGGAATTCTACGGGCGCAAGAGAATCACCCAGACCGTTGCCAAGCACCGGGACAAGTCCGCACAGGAAATCCTCGAGGCACTCCTCAAGTCAGCAAGGGATTTTGCAGACGGGCAGCAGCAGGACGACGACCTGACCGCCGTGATCGTCAAGGTTCCCTAGAATCATGGGGGAACATGAGGATATCCCAGGGGAGTTCGAACCCATCGAGATGTCGATCACAGGCGAACTGGATCTGCACACCTTTCGTCCCAGTGACATAGGAGACCTGATCCCGGACTATCTTGAAGCCTGCCTCGAAAAGGGCATTACCGAAGTCCGATTGGTTCACGGCAAGGGGTCGGGAGCACTGAAGCGTGGGGCCATCGCCATTCTGGAGCGGCTGGAAATCGTGGACTCCTACCGGCAGGCCCATCCATTGGCTGGGGGCTGGGGTGCCACCATGGTCTATCTCTCCCGGAAGTAGCTCACTTCTCCAGCGAGCCGCCTTCCTTCTTCTAGCGGTTCGCGGCCAACTAGGCGCAGCTGCCCGCATCCACGAGGACCCGAATCGGGTCCACGCAAAAA
>CAZKNW010000096.1:0-10601 GCA_964554035.1 uncultured Verrucomicrobiota bacterium | reverse complement strand
CGAAGGGAACGAGACGGTGGTGATATCCTTGGTGCCTCCCACCTGTGTGACCAGTTTTCCCCCACCTCCCGGATGTTACCTTGTAGGCAGCAGGGAGAAGACGCTGGTCGTGATCCACGACAACGATGAATCCATCAACCACCCCCCCATTGTCCGCCTTACCCAGCCTTTGGGGGGCGAGCGTTTCCCGTCCGGGCAGGCCATTGGGATCGAGGCCCATGTCCTGGATCCGGATGGTTATGTGAGCCGGGTCGAGTTTTACGCCGGTCAACAAAAGATCGGTGAAGCGGTCATGCACTTCTTTGTGGAGCCCGACCCCGGACAACCTCAGCGCTTCTCCCTTTTGTGGCCGGAGGCTCCTGCTGGAAAGCATGACCTCAGGGCGAAGGCCACGGACAGTCATGGAGTGACGACGTTCTCAAAGCCAGTTGAGATCGTCGTCCGCGAAGAGAACGCTCCTCCAGTGGTGGAGATCTTCGCTAGGGACCACCGGGCGCAGGAGACTGACGAAGGGGCTCCGGATACCGGGACCTTTATTCTGAAACGCCGTGGGGACCTGTCAGGGAGTGTCACAGTCATGTTGAATGTTTCTGGAAGTGCGACCCCTGGAGCCGACTATCAGACGCTACCCTCGGAGGTGGTCTTCCAGCCGAATCAGGACTCCGTGGAGCTTGAGGTGGTTCCGGTGGATGACAATCTACCCGAGTCGACCGAAACGGTCTTCGTTCGCTTGAGATATCCGGGTGAACTGGATCCCTCTGATGTTCCCGATTCGGATGAGATCCGCGGTCTGCCCTACGAGATCGCCCATTCCCGGAAGGCCGTGGTGGTCATACAGGACAATGACCGACCCTCGGACGAGTTGCCGCCAATCCCCGGTGAGGGAGCGGTGGGGCGGTTGGTCGGCGAAGGCTTCATGCGGCTTCTGATTGCAGGTAAGGACGGGGATGTGGTGATTGTGGAGATTTCCGATGACCTGACTGATTGGCTACCTATTGGTGAAGCGATCGTCACGAATGGAGTCATCGATTTCATTGATCCGGAATCTGCGGGGCGTCTCAAGGGATTTTACCGCTTTCGCAACAAAGCGGATCTTCCGTTACTTCAGCAGGGCGTGGTGAGATAGGTCATCACCGAAGGATCCAGTCCCCGATTTCCGCATAGGAATCCGAGACGAAGTTGGCGTGGGATACGGCTTCCATTGGAAAGGTGTTGGTCACGGCCACGACATCCATGCCCGCAGCCTGTGCCGCCTGAATTCCGGCCAGGGTGTCCTCGATGACGCAGATGGAGGCAGGTTCGATCCCCAGTTGGTGGGCCGCATGCAGGAAGATGTCCGGTGCCGGCTTGGATCGCTCCACATCGTCGACGCTGGAGACGGCCTGAAACCGGGCCTTCAATCCCTGGAGGCTGAGAACCTCGGTGATGATCCTATGGACGGATCCCGAGGCGACGGCGAGGGGATGGGACTTTCCAAGCCGGTCGGCCAGTTCGGGAATGCCGGGAAAGATCGGCTCCTCCTCATGAAGCATCCTGATGAAACAACGTTCCTTCCAGTCGGTGAGGTGGTCGATGTGATGCTCCGGTTGATGGAGCCGGACGAAGGCTTCCCAGACGGCTCTGTCCGATTGTCCAAGGTAGTCCTCGAAGACGATGCCGTGCCTGTCTTCGTAGCCCAGCTCGGCGAAGACCTCGAGGAAGGCCCGCTTGTGGCGTGGTTCGCTGTCCACGATCACGCCATCCATGTCAAAGATGATTGCCTCGTATCTGCTCATTCCATGAAGTCTCCGGGGATTCCCCTGTGCGGGCAGGAGCGTAGGGGAAAGGTCTTAGATACCCAAATAACCAAAATCGAATTTTGAATTCTGAAACCTGAATGGGGTGTTTGGATCTTTTCTTTTTGATCGGATCCTGAAATGGCTTGGGCGTGGCGGAACTGGAAATCCTGAAAGCGTCGGACCTGAAGGAGGGGGATACCCACGTCTTTCACTTCAAACGCGATGGGATTCGGATCGATGCCTTTGTCGCAAGGGTGAAAGGCGTCCTGGTGGCGTATGAGAACCTCTGTCGGCACCTTCCCGTATCGTTGGATTACGGGGATGGGCGTTTCTGGGACACGAAGAAGCATTTTTTTGTCTGTTATACCCATGGGGCACGCTACGAGCCGCGCACGGGGAAGTGCGTTGATGGTCCCTGCGGAGGCGCGAGTCTTCATTCCCTGAGGGTTGAGGAGAAGGAAGGATGGATCCACCTTTCCGAGGGTCAGGCTGATTGAGACGGCCGGAGGGAAATGGCCCGATGCCTGCTATTTTGGGTTGCGCCCCTTGATTGGGCCTGTATTAGACTTTCCGGAGTGGTCACCGTTGTTCGGTGGTGACCATGCTGTGCAGATTTGGACACGTGATGTGGGTGATATCACCTGATCGTAACGTGGGAAGGATTGGCACCGAAGAAATCCCCGCCAGAGTGTGGGTTTTCTGGGAGGAAACTGGGGATCGAGTGAAACTGAAAACGAAGGACTGAAACATGCCTGTTAAGAAAAAGGCGGCTGCCGCCAAAGCCGCTCCAAAAGCAAAGGCAGCACCCAAGACCAAGGCTGCGCCGAAGAAGGCCGCCGCCAAGGCTGAACCCAAAGCCGAAGCCAAGCCCAAGGTGGCACCGAAGGCCAAGGCGGCACCGAAGGCCAAGGCGGCTCCCAAGCCGAAGAGCACCAAGAAGAAGGTGAACTTCAAGCTGAAGGCCGCGGATGCCGGATCCGTGTCACTGGTGGGTTGTTTCACCCAGTGGGGTGAAGGGGCCGTGGCGATGAAGAAGGACAAGAGTGGCGTCTGGAAGACCAGCGTCCAGCTCGAACCGGGAAACTACGAATACAAGTTCGTGGTGGACGGTGCGTGGTGGACGGATCCTGAGAATCCAGGTACCAACCCCAACCCTTACGGGGAGCTCAACAGCACCTGCGAGGTTTGATCGGTTCGCGAGGACTGCTCAGTCTGGAACAATACTGAAAACGAAAAGCCGGGAAGGTTCTCCTTCCCGGCTCTTTTGTTTGAAACCTGGTTTCGGCGCCCTCGAAGGGCCGACTACTCCTTCCAGATCATTTCCGCGACGGTCTTGCCGGCGGGAATGAAGGGCAGCACGTGCTCGGTGTAGGGGGTGATGATGTCGAGGACGTAAGGCTCGTCACTTTCCAGCATCCGCTTCAGGGCGGCCTTCAGGTCCTTCTTGAACATCACGCGCTCACAGGGAACGTTGTAGGCCTTGCACATGGTGACGTAGTCGGGATAGATCTCCTCCATCTTGTCAGGGTCACCGAGGTAGGTATGGCCGCGGTTGCTTCCGTAGAAGCGGTCCTCCCACTGCACCACCATGCCGAGATGCTGGTTGTTAAGGATGATGGCCTTGGCCGCGATCTTTTCAATGTGCGCGGTGGCCAGTTCCTGGACGTTCATGAGGAAGGAACCGTCTCCATCGATGTCGACGACCTGCTTGTCCGGGCAGGCAACCTTGGCCCCGAGGGCGGCAGGGTAGCCGAAGCCCATGGCACCGAGGCCGGCGCTGGTCAGGAACTGCCTTGGAAACTTGTACTTGTAGTGCTGTCCCGCCCACATCTGGTGCTGTCCCACACCGGTGGTGATGATGGCGTCCCCGTTGGTGAGTTCGTGGAGTTCGCGAAGCACGGCCTGGGGCAGGATGACCTGGTCGGCCTTGCCTCCCATGTGATCCGCCACATGCTGGGAGCGAAGAACCTCGTCGGTCACGCGGAACTGGAAGGGTGCCTTTTCCTTCCAGTCGATCACCTGCTTCTGCCACTTGCTGAAGTCCGCCTTCACGGGGTTCTTCTTCACCAGGGCATTGAGTCGCTTCAGCGCATACTTGATGTCACTGACGATCGGCAGGTTGGCCTTCTTGTTCTTGTTGATCTCAGAGGCGTCGATGTCGACATGGACGATGGTTCCGTTCTCGCAGAATTTCTCGATCTTGCCGGTCACGCGGTCGTCGAAGCGCACGCCGAAGGCGAGCAGCAGGTCCGCACCTTCATTGATCTTCTTGCCGTTTTCGAACTCGCCGCTGACAGCCCAGTTGGCGTAGGCAGCGCCGTGCATGCCCAGCCAGCGCAGGGAAAGCGGGTCCTCCTCAGGGAAGGAACCGACCCCCATGATGGTGGTCGTGACGGGGATTCCGGTGGCCTTGGCGAATTTCCTGAGTTCGTCGGAGGCATCCGAGCTGATGATGCCACCACCGCAATAGAGGACAGGGCGCTCACTGGTCTCGATAAGGCCGATGATCTCGTTCAGGGCCTCGTCGTCCGCACGGACGTCCGGGTCGTAACCCTTCAGGTTGGGCTCATCCGGGAAGACGGGCTGGGCCATGCTCTGCTGGATGTTCTTGGGGATGTCGACGAGCACCGGGCCGGGACGGCCGGTCTGGGCCACGTGAAAGGCATTCTTGATGACCTGGGGGATCTCGTTGATGTCGGTGACGAGGAAGCTGTGTTTGACCACCGGGAGGGTCATTCCGTAGATGTCGGTCTCCTGAAAGGCACCCTTGCCGATCATGGCCTGGGGCACCTGGCCGGTGATGGCGACCAGAGGAATGGAGTCCATGAAGGCGTCCGCGATGCCGGTGACCAGGTTGGTGGCGCCTGGGCCGCTGGTGCCCATGCAGACACCGGCCTTGCCGCAGGCGCGGGCATAACCTTCCGCGGCGAAGGAACCTCCCTGCTCGTGGCGGGGAAGGATCGTGCGGATCTTCGTGGTGCGGGTGAGTGCCTGGTGGAGTTCCATGCTGGCTCCGCCGGGGTAGGCAAAGATGGTGTCGACGCCCTCACGCTCAAGTGCCGCGACGAGGATGTCGCATCCACGCATCGGTGGGTTGAGTTTGCGCTTGGGTGATTCTTTCTTCGTGCTTTTGCCGGTTGTCTTGCTCATTTGCTCTCTGGGTTGCGGCCTTCCCGGCCGCGGGCTGAAAAGAAAAAACCCACGACCGTTTCCAGCCGTGGGTTTTTGTCGAAAAGATCTTCAGTTTCGACAAGGTGCCACGGCTTTCCTTGCTACTACCACAAGGACGCCTACTGGAAGGACCTGTCGAACGACTCGGTTCATGGGCGGAGAAAATTAGGGATCGGACCCGATGGGGTCAAGAATTCGATCAGGTTTTTCATTTCCTTGTTTTTCAGGGCAAAGCGGACGATTAGTGTCCTTCCGTCCCCTATGAAACATCTGATTTCCGTTCTCCTGCTGATAGCGACCGCCCTCGGGGCCGTTGCTGATGATGCCAAACCCAACATCATCTACATCCTGGCTGACGACATGGGCCCCGGTGACATCCGGGCCATCAACAAGGACTGCAAGATCGCCACGCCCAACCTGGACAGGCTGGCCCGGGGAGGCATGATCTTCAGCGATGCCCATTCCAGTTCCTCCGTCTGCACCCCCACCCGATATGGGGTCCTGACCGGGCGGTACAACTGGCGGACCCGGCTTCAGAACGGGGTCTGCTGGGGCTTTTCGCAGCGACTGATTGAGCCTGACCGCATGACAGTGGCGGATTTTCTCAGATCCCAGGGCTACGCGACCGCGGCCATCGGCAAGTGGCACCTGGGCATGAACTGGCCCACCAAGGACGGGGGCTTTGCGGACGACGGTGATCATTGGGATGCCAAATACCGGGGGGGTTGGGATGTGGACTTCACCAAACCGATCCAGATGGGACCCACCACCGTCGGGTTCGACTATTTCTTCGGGATCAGCGCCTCGTTGGACATGCCTCCGTTTGTCTTTATCCGGAATGACCGGGCCTTGGTCACCCAGCTGGTTGAGAAGAAGTTCATGAGGAGTGGCCCGGCGGACGTGGACTTTGAGGACATCGACGTGCTTCCACGGATTACCGACGAGACGGTGAAATTCATCCGGGACCATGCCGCCGCCTCGGAGGAGGGGAAACCCTTCTTCATTTACTTCCCCCTGAACGCCCCTCACACACCGATCGTTCCGACCAAGGAGTGGCAGGGGAAGAGTGGCATCAATCCCTACGGTGATTTTGTGATGCAGGTGGACTGGACGGTGGGGCAGGTGATGAAGACGCTTGAAAAGGAAGGGATCCTCGAGAACACGCTGGTGATCTTTACCGCCGACAACGGCTGTTCCCCGCAGGCGAAGTTCGACCAGCTGGCGGAGAAGGGACATTTCCCAAGCTACCTGTATCGTGGGCACAAGGCTGACATATACGAGGGAGGCCATCGTGTGCCTTTCATCGCCCACTGGCCCGATCGTGTGGCCGCCGGCACCCGCAGTGACCAGCCGGTCTGCCTGACCGATCTCTTCGCCACCTGTGCGGACATCCTCGACAAGAAGGTCCCGGATGCCGCCGCCGTGGACAGCGTCAGCTTTCTTCCGGCCCTTGATCAGACCGACAAGAGTCCGCTCAGGGAGGCGGTGGTCCACCATTCCATCAACGGCTCGTTCTCAATCCGTCAGGGTAAGTGGAAGCTGGAGCTCTGCCCTGGATCGGGTGGATGGAGCGATCCCAAGCCGGGACGCGTGGACATGACCCAGCTGCCGCTGGTGCAGCTCTATGACCTGGAATCCGACATCGGAGAAACCATCAACCTTCAGGCCCGCCACCCCGAGGTGGTGAATCGCCTGACCGCTCTCCTGGAATCCTACGTGGAGAAGGGACGTTCCACTCCCGGGAAGAAGCAGGAGAACAATGCGGAGGTCGATATCTGGAAGGCCGGCAAGGCAACCCATGCCCTAAAGGTGCCGAACAGGAAGTAGTTGATCGGTGGTGGCTTGGAGGTTTGATCATCGCCCCGCGGTTTGCTGCGTGTTTGGTGTGCCGTCGTCAAAGGCGGTCGACCTTCTTCCTTCCCCTTGCCGCACTTGTTTTGCTTGGTGCTTCTGGTAGTTTCCCCGCCCGCATGCAGTTGCAGTTCACAAAGATGAATGGTGCCGGGAATGACTTTGTCCTCATGGACAATCGTTCCGGGGAGATCTCGTTGACGCCCGAGCAGATCGCACGGATCTGCCATCGGCAGCGGGGTGTGGGTGCCGATGGTCTGATGTTGCTGGTCGACAATGAATCGGGGGACGCCGACTGGAGCTGGCAGTTCTTCAACAGCGATGGCAGCCATGCCGACATGTGCGGCAATGGAGCCCGCTGTTTTGCCCGCTACGTCCAGAAGACGGCTGGAAACAGGGGTGCGATGACCTTCAAGACCGGTGCTGGAATCATCCACGCGGAGTTTGATGGAGAACTGGTCACCGTGGGCCTGACCCCTCCCAAGGACCTGAAGCTCAAGATTCCCGTTCCGCTGAACTCGGGAGAGGTCGAGACCCACTTCGTCAACACAGGCGTCGAGCACGCCGTGATCTTTGTCGAGGACGCCGATGCGGCCATGGTATCCGAGGTGGGGCACGAGGTGCGTTTCCACCAGGTCTTCCAGCCCAAGGGAACCAACGTGAACTTCGTGCAGATCCTGGGTGACCACAGCATCCGGGTCCGCACCTACGAGCGTGGAGTGGAGGGTGAGACGCTAGCCTGTGGAACCGGGGTTTGCGCCTCCGCCATCATTTCTTCCGAGCTCATGGGCATGAATCAGCCCCTGTCCGTGAAGGTGCAGGGCGGAGATCTGCTCAATGTGCTCTTCGACAAGGGTGAGGATGGCACCTATTCGAACATCCGACTCAAGGGCCCGGCCGATTTCTGCTTCAGCGGAGTCATTGGGATCTGAATAAATATACCACAGATCCAGGAGTCTCGCAGATTGGGGTTTAAGGAAGGGTTTCTGTGGCGTAGGCATCCCTCCCTGACCAGTCACTATCTCTCTCAACCGGGAATTCGGATGGTCCCGAAACGGAGCCTCGACCAACAGGCGGGCTGCCTACACCGCAACCATTGCCGCCCCTGTTTCAATTCCCGTTGGACAAAGGGGGCGAATTGTTTGACTCTCCCCGTTTTGATTTGAGCCATGTTTACAGGAACCTACACCGCCATTGTCACCCCATTCAAGAAGGGCAAAGTTGATGAAGTCGCGCTGGCGCGGCTGGTCAAGGCCCAGATCAAGGGAGGCGTCGACGGTATCGTTCCCGTCGGGACCACCGGCGAATCTCCAACGGTCAACATGGAGGAGCATGTCCGTGTGATCGAGATCGCCGTGCAGGCCGCAGCCGGCCGGGTGAAGGTGGTTGCAGGTTCCGGTGCCAACTCCACCGCGGAGGCGATTCACCTGACCCAGGCCGCCGAGTCCGCCGGGGCGGATGGTTCGCTTCAGGTCTGCCCCTATTACAACAAGCCCACCCAGGAAGGCTTGTTCCAGCACTTTTCCACCATCGCAAGGAACACGGGGCTTCCCCTGATGCTCTACAGCATTCCTGGAAGAAGCGTGATCAGCATTGAGATTCCGACTGTGGTGAAGCTGGCATCCAAGTGCAGCAACATCGTTTCCATCAAGGAGGCAGGTGGAACGCCGGATCGCGTCAGCCAGCTGCGACAGGTCCTTCCGCGGGACTTCAGTATCGTCAGTGGTGACGACCCATTGACGCTTCCTTTCATGTCTGTTGGAGCCGATGGCGTGGTTTCAGTCGCCTCCAATGTGGCTCCGAAGCTGGTTTCCCGCATGGTGAACGCGATGGCGGCTGGGCAGCTGAAGAAGGCGCTTCAGCTTCACGACAAGCTTTACCCCCTCTTCAAGGTGTTGTTCATCGAGACCAGTCCCGGGCCGGTCAAGGCCGCCTTGAATCTCATGGGGCTGTGCGAGGAGGAATACCGCCTTCCGTTGACGAAGATCACCAGGCAGAACAAGGACGCCGTTCGCAAGGTCCTGAAGGAGCTTTCCCTCCTCAAGTAATTCCCGTTTTCAATCATGATTAAGGTCATCATCTGTGGCTCGAAGGGGCGCATGGGGCAAATGCTCATCGAATGCGCCGGTCGAATGGAAGACATTGAGGTCGTCGCTGAAGTGGACATGGGCGACGACCTGAAAGACGTCATTTCCAAGTGTGATGCCGTCATCGATTTCAGCGTGCACAGCCAGACCTACAATACCGCCAAGGTAAGCGCGGAGAACGGCAAGGCGCTGGTGATCGGCACCACCGGGCATGAGGACGAGGAAAGGGACCGGATCCTGGAGTTCCAGAAACAGATTCCCCTGGTCTGGGCCTCCAACTTCTCCACCGGGGTGAACACGCTCTTCTGGCTCACCCGCAAGGCGGCGGAGATCCTGGGCCCTGACTTCGACCTGGAGGTCATCGAGATGCATCATCGTCACAAGGTGGATGCGCCCAGTGGCACTGCCCGAACGTTGGGCGAGATCCTCGCCGAGGTCCGGAACCTTCAGTACAACGAGGCCATCCAGCATGGTCGTTCTGGTATCGTGGGTGCCCGCACCAACACGGAAATCGGCATGCATTCCATGCGCGGTGGCGATGTGGTGGGTGACCATACCGTGGTCTTTGCGCAGGAGGGCGAACGGGTGGAACTGACGCACAAGGCTTCAAGCCGGGCCACCTTTGCCAATGGCGCCTTGCGTGCGGCGATCTGGGCCACCAGCAAGGAACCAGGCCTCTACAACATGCAGAATGTGTTGGGCCTGGAGTAGAACTACTCGTTCCTTGAGAAGGTGAAGCTACCGAAGGACACGAGCTCGCTGTCGACCAGGGCAGGGAAGCCGGTCCGTTGAAAGATCTGCACAGGAGGTGAGGAAACCGAATTGGCGGAGGTGTAGGTGGTCCCGTCGTCCGTCCCCGAGTCAAAAAGATCCAGGCTGACCACCACTTCATCCTTCCATTGGCCGTTCTCATCAATCAGCTCGAGGCCGCTGACACCGGCAAACCAGTCGGGGCTGGGTGCGATCATGGTGATCACGGTTGCCAGGGGGAACGCCCTGTTGGCCGTGAAGGTCAATTGAACGGAACCAGTACCGCTGTTTCCGGAACCGCTCAGGGTCGAACCGGCCGTTCCGGCGGTGATGGCGGCATTCACTTCCGAAAGCATGGCCGTCTTGGAACCCACCTCTGCCACGTTCTTCACTCCCGTGCTGGCCAGTTCCCCCACTTTCCAAAAGGTCACATTTCCATTGTGCAGTCCTCCAACCAGTCCCGACCAGTGTGCCCCGCCCGGGTATTGGTCCGGGTGTGTGGAGGGCGACCAGGCGGACTGGAACGTCAAGGTATAGCTGGCTTCGAAGTCTTCAACCACGCGGAAGAATTGATGGCCGGTTCCGAGCGGGACCCTGGCTGAGGTATCGGTGGTGGTGGTCCCTTCGTTCATCCAGGCGAGAGGGGCTAGCGATTCCGTGCGCTGGAGCTGGTAGGGGGGCGCTCCTTCCGACCAGGTGATCAGGATGTCCTGGTCCACGATGCTGGAGGAGGTGATTTCCAGGGGAAGCGAGTACTCGATCTCGAGGATGGGGCCCTGACTGGCGGCCTCGCTCGAGGTGATGCGACGCGCCGTACTCGCGGTGCCTTCCGACCGGGTCATGATCACCCAACCGTGGTTCGAGGACGGCTCGTCCAGCCAGGCCTGCACATCGGCCACGGTCTGGGGGGTGCTCACGAAGCTTTGGGGGCCCAGCACGCCCATCGAAAGGGTGCTGCTTGCCG
>CAZKNW010000095.1:0-10617 GCA_964554035.1 uncultured Verrucomicrobiota bacterium | reverse complement strand
TCCATAGGCCGTCTTGTCACTCGAATCTTCGAAAGTAGCATCGACGAAGAGGAACAGATCTCCGTATTTCCAGCCGTTGGCATGTTCAAAGGTGAAAATGGAACGCTTGGCCGATCCCAATTGATAATCCCATCCCCTCAGGTATTGGAGGTTTGAAGTATGCCACTGGATAAAGGGCTTTCTCTCCTCTGCATGCACCGAAAAGCCCGCAAGATAGGCTGACAAGCCGAGCAGACCCAACACCAGGAGTTGTCGGTGAGTAGAAAGCCCATCCAGACCCGATTCTTTTTTGAAGGATGAAGACGACATGGCCAATCATCCACAGATCGACCAATCTTAATTTTACCTTAAGTAAACTTTAAAAGGTGATTCTCTTAAAGTAGTCCAGATCGAGAACGACGTCTCCCAATGTAGGACTCTTCCCGATGAGCCTGCCCCCTTCGATTCTCTTAATGGACAATGTCAGGCACTGGGTGTCGTTGAACCATGTCTTGACGGGAGAAAGAGGCATCTGGGGCACCTCCAGGTTCACAGGGCCAAACTCCAATTGATTGATATCCGACATCGGAAGCGAGCGTCTCGGAGCGCGGGGCTCGAATTCGACGCTTCCCCCGACAATGCTTTTGACCCGGGCCTTGAAAGAGCCATGAGGCGCGACCCTTACCAGATCCAATTCCGAGTCCGCCGGAAGGGAGGGCGGTTCATCGAAGACGCCGTTCCAGCGATTCACGCGGATATTCCTGATCCTGACGCTGCCACTCCCCTGATGGACCAGCCTGATCCCTTTCCCTTCCCCATTGAAGCCATTGGGATCCCTCCAGAGTCGGATCAACGCACCATCAACATACAGGGCAATCACGTTCTGGGAACGACTGCACTTGATCTCGACATGCGCCTGATTCTTCCGATCGAACTGATTCAGGATGTGTTGACCGAGGAACTGAAGGGGGATGTCCTTCTTTACCAGCAACACATTCGCGGAGCGGGGATTGAGCTGGATGGAATAAAAGCCGCCGAAATTGGGCTCAATGTCCTTGTTCCTGAGGCTGATCGGCTGAAGAAAATCCGTGTAAAGGGCCACCGCCAGGTTGAATGTCTCCTTCCAAGCCATGTCGAACTCAAGACTCGAGGATTCAGGAAGATTCACAATTTTCGCGATCGAGGCAGCCTTGTTCGCGTAAAATCCTCCATTGGCGTATTTCCATGTCCCTGCTCCCTCGACCTTGACGTCCCCCATGGTCCATCCATCAAGCCCTTCCGGACCTTCAAATACAGCTGCTCCTTCTCCGGAAAACAGCCGAAGGAGACGAACCATTTCTCGTCTGGCAGTCAGACCCTCACCAAAAGGGGCACGAAAGTGGTAATTCGTTCCATCGTACCTCTCGAGATTGGCAATCATTGAATCTCCGTTGGTGAAAAGAACCTGACACCGGTTGGTGGCCATCCATGCCTCACCCATTTCAATATCCAGCTGGATTTCAGAAACACCTGAGGTGGCAAACCGAATCGGCTTTTCTACATTCGGGTTCTTCCATTCGAGGTATTCCGGATCCGACATTCCAAGCAGACGACCAAAGAAGACATCGTCGTTCTCAAAACGGATCGAGTCCTGTCCGGGGAGATCGGCACTCAAGATACAAAAAAGCAACACGATCATGCGCCTGGTGCATCTTCCGAAGACGCACTTCAACATTGGGGATGTCATCGAATGGATCATTCCTCGGGCCAATCAGGATCATCTATCTCAGGGAGCCTTCCTTCGTCTCCAGGAGATTCATTCATGGGATTGAACTGCAGGCGGTCCATCCATTCGGGGTTCAGGCGAATCCTTCCAAGGTTGGGATTCGTTCCTACAACCCGGTCCGATTTGAAATCCTCGACAGCGAGGGAAAGGCTCCCCCGATTCTCAAACCATGCCCTCACCTGCCCGTTCTCAAAACCGGTCAAGTTGGTGACGGAAGGAACGAACTCAAGATGAGAGATCCTTCGTATGGGAACCTCAAATTCAAGAAAGGGCGTTTTCAACCGCGCCTGTTCATCGCGTATCTCCATCACCTCGCCTTCAAAGGAATCCTTGTTGACCAACCTGATCTTCCTGTGGCCTCCGTCCATATCATCCTGACGCAAATCCTCCATGACGCCATTCCATTCCGAGATGCGGAACCCCGTGATCTCAAGTGGGGCTCCGGCACGCTGCCAGTAAAAGCTGATGGCATTTCCCCGTCCGGGTACCCCCACCGGGTCTTCAAAGGTTTGCAGCACCTTTCCGTCCACAATCATGTGGATCAATCCCGTACCCCGGTCGCAACGAAACTCGAATGAAGCTTCCTCGCCCAGCGGATCCTCCGTATAACGCAACTGGCCCAGATACTTGGTAGGCTGTCCAAGTTCCATCCTCTGCAGGGACGTCGAATTCGCACCGATGGAGAAACGGTAGCCGTTACGGACGTTGAAGGATTGGATGTCTTCGCAAAAAAGACCCATCAATATCGCAAAGGGTCCCGTCCACTTGGCGTGAAACTCCACCTTGACCCGTTTGGGCAGAATAAAGTCCCGCGCAATGTATCCCGAGTTGGTTGCAGTCAATGTCCCTTCAGAGACCTGCCAGCGCATGGGCATCGCCCCCGCTGTCCAGTGATCCTGTTTCATGGGCCCCTCATAAAGAACCCGCCCATTGCCCTCAAGAAAGGTGAGCGAGGCGAGACTGCCCCTTGGCGCTCCCAACCGCCCGGCAAACCAGGTGTCCAGCTCAACCTGTTCATCCGAAAGGGAAAGCAATTTGGCATGGATGACATCCCCATTGACGAAACGAATGAGGCTGTTGACAAAGGAATCATTGGGGCGCCCAACCGGGCCAGAGAATACGATCTGGGAGATTCCGGAAGATTGAAACTGAATCGGGGCTTCGGCCCCTGGATGCTTCCAAAGGATCTTCCCGTCCGATGAAATCCCTTCCAGTTGTCCGCTCAAGACTCCTCCATCCCCAAGTTCCAACCGGTCCTTGGCTTCAGGAAAAGCAAGACCGGTCATCCAGGCCAACAGACTGACGAACACGAAGTTCCGGAAGTCACTCCTGTCTTTCATAGATGGGAAGAAGTCGATAGTTCAAGGCCATGGACAAAAGAGAGGCGGATGTGGAAAACACAGGACCGAATTGACCATCCCAGCTTCCATCAGCGTTTTGGGTCTTACGAAGTGACGTTACATTCTCCATGTTCCATCGAGTCCAGGCTTGGGGCGAATGGTGGAAATAGGCCTGCGCGCCATAGTAAAGGTAGTAGTAGTGGTAGTGACCGGACGTGGATGATTTCTCAAGGTATTCGAAGGCACGCTTGTAGACATCGGAATCCTTCCTTCTTGCCAGAGTATAGACGAGGCAGCCTATCGCGGTTCTGGGAGCGTTTGGTCCGCTGGAATTGGTGTATCCGAATCCGCCCTCCGCAGCCTGACAGTTTTCAAAGTAGTCCAAACCCTTCTTGATGGCCTCTTCCGGAACACCCAACCCGGCATTCCTGGCTGCGAACAGGGCCACCATCTGCGCACCTGACACGGTGGTATCCGCATCCACGCTGTCGGGGTTGTATCTCCATGCACCCTGCGGATTGTTTGCCTGCGAACGGATGATGAGATCGACCGCCTTCTTCAGGGCAGGCCCGATTCGGTCGTCCGCCACCATTCCATAGGACTCCGCCAAGGCAAGAGTGGCAAATCCATGGTTGTACATGCTGGTCCCGATATATCCGCTATTGGAATCCATCTCACGGAGGACGTAGTCAAGCCCTCTTCGAATGTTGACCGCGTAAGGTCCATGATTGGGGTCATCGCCATGGGCCAGCATGGCCACCACCGCAAGTCCCACGACTCCAGGTTCGGAACCATATTGCAACTGCCCGAAATCACCCTTTTCACCCTGTTTACCCACCAGGTATCGCAATCCGGACACATAGACTCCGTCGATCTGGCGTGCCAGGACATCCGACGATTCACTAAACGTCTTTTGAGCTTCCGCTTCTGCAGGAGGAAACACGATTCCGACAAACATGATGGAAACCAACATGCGAAAACAGCGAGTGATCGAACAGGAACCCCTCTTCACCGCCCCCCCTTTCCAAGACCATCAAGCACCTTGTAATAGCCTTCCATCACGTTCCTGAATTCCACCGGGACGGACTGGCTCCCCCCGGTTCCGCTACGCTCCCTCCTCGAGGCCGCTTCCCTTCCAGCGACATTCCCTGACGTCTCTGTCCGCCCAGGATTACCACCTTTCTGGCCCGCGGCCGCGCGGGCTCCCGGAGTCGCTCCCGAGGGAACCGACATGGAAGGTCGACCCTGCCCCTGTTCCACCATTTCCAAAAGCATCTCCATCGACTCACTCCGTCCCGACTGCTGCTGCTGCGCTGCATTCTGGCTTTGCTCATTGATCAGATTGATGATGTCGGTAAGAAGCAGGAGAGAATCCTTCTGCGGCTGATCGTGGGCGTGTTTCAGGTGGCCCTCGGACAGTTCCTTCTCAGATTCATTCATGGATGATCTCGCCTCCAGGATCACGGGATCCAGAACATCCACCGGATTGGCCGACCTGAGCGCATCAAGGCGATCCGTCAAATCCACCTGCTCCGTCACGAGCTTCACCGTCCTGGATGTCCGGTTCTCCGCATCAGGACCTTCCTGATCGAGGAGGTCTGTATTCGTTCTGACATCCTGCTGGGAAGAGCGGAGCCTCATGAATGCGAGCATAAGCTTCATCAGTTCCTCCTGGCTGAAACCCTGCCCCTGCCCCTCGCCTCCACCTTCAGACTTATCCTCCTCTTCCGGCTTGAGCAGGTCTGACCATCCACGGAACCTGCCAGCCCACGAATTCATGTCCTCAACGGATTTCATCACCAGATTCTGGTTTACCGAATGGCTTACCTCCTTCAAGGCCTGAGGCATCTTCAACTCATCCATCTCCCTGCTCACCTGGCCATAGGCTTCCTTGCGCGTGCGCTCAAAGAAGCGACTGATTTCGCCCTGAATGACCTCGGCCAGCTTCGTCTGCTCAAGGTGATCCGATGCCACATGCGTCTCAAACTTACGCTGTGGCTCCGTCAGCCCGGTCTCCTCAAGCCCGATCACTTCCGTTACCACCTGAACCAGTCGCTTCACCAGAAGATCCTGTGACTCGGCCAGTTTCTTGAGTCTTTGGGCAAGGGTCAGTGCCTCCAGTTCATCCAAACCATCGTTGACCTTGCCCTGGAGTTGGGAAAGTTCATTGAGTGCTTCAGTCGCGCTCTCCTGAGCCTGCCCAAGACTGGAAGCTCTGTCTTGGCTTTCGCCGGCTTCGTTCAGGAAATTGGAAGCCTCCTTCATTGAAGAATCGGACGTTTCCTTCATTTTACCAAGAATGTCCGCCCATTTTCCAAGCGCCTCCTCGGTAAACGTGGGGTTGCGAAGGGCTTCCCTGAGATTGCCGGCACCTTCACGAACCATCTCTGACAGTTCGCGCGCGATCCTTTCCTGCTCCTCCGCCAGTTGCCCGGCCTCTTCTCCGGTCCGGTCTTCGAACATCCGGTCACGACCAAGCGCCGCCAGTCGGTCCGTCTCCATCACGACGGATTCCTGCCCCCTGGTGACCTCTTCCAGTTCCCGAAACAGGGATTCCATGTTTCCCCTCAACCACTCGGCATGGCTGACCAGATCAATCACGTAGATACGATGAACAAGCGACTCGGATGGGGATCGATCCGGCGCCAGATCACTCGCGTAGGCATGGATCTCGACAGTGCTGTCCGTGGGAATTTCAAGAACGAGCGGACTGAAGAGGAAGGTCTCACTGATGCTTCGCTCGCTGGTGAGACCCGTCTCCGCATGAAATGCATCGTTCGTTCCATCAGGGATCTCTTGCCCGGACCCGATCAATTTCCATTTTACACCCACGTTCCTGATTCCGAAATCATCGCGGGCATCGACCTTCAATGAAACGATGTCAGTCTCAAGGATGGCAGACTCCAAGGGTAAATCCACGAACTCTACGCGAGGGCCCTGATCCTGCTTTCCCCTGATCATGAGGGTCCATGGGGCCTTGCTGGAAAGCCCATTCTCATCCGTCAACTCGAGAGAGACTTCTTCAACATCGCCCACCTGAAACGGAGCCAGTTCAACCTCTTCACCACGAAGATCACCAACCCTTGCCACACTCCCCGAAGGCAAGGACACCCGATCCAAAGCACGATTTGCCTTGGCGGTCAGAACCACACGGCTCCCGGAAAGAACATGAAATCCGCTGCCCTTGATCTCGACCGCCTCGGCCTTGTTCCTCCCCAGATATTCCGGGAGGATGACCTTTGCTTCAGCAGAACGGATAAATGGACGAAACTCAGGTCTCATGGCCACCGTTTGGTGAGCATCACCCAGTTCAACCACCATCGCGGAAGGGGTCGTTAGAGCAGGAATCTCAATCGTTGCCTTACCTTGAACAACCTCCGCCACGGCTCGAAGCCCCCCTACAGACGCAATGACCCTGGTCGGCCGGAGGAAACTGGAATACCTGACCTCGATATCCAATCGGGAAGGTTCCCCTTGGGCGACGATCATGCTTTCCGGCAAACCTCCCAGTTCAACGAACTGAAACCTGGGCGGACCATCAAATGGCTTCAACAATCTCAACATCGCATTGGCGGATGCCTTGGGGAAGGCAAGTAGAAGGGCCATAGCGATGACTGCATTGATAAAGAGGCATCTTGAGGCAAAAATCAGCCTTTGCCGCCTGACCGCCCTCTCCACATCGAAGCCAGCGACCTGTCGGCCAACCTGCGCGAGGGCAGCCCTGCACAACTCGGGTGAATCCTCACTATGGGGTGCCCTTCCTTCAGCAATCTCCACCGCTCCCAGAACCTTGTCTCCGAGAGATCGTTCGACCCTCCGAATGGCAAGTGCAAGTTCAGTCATCGATCTCTGCCCCAACACCCACCTGTAGACCCAGAATACCTGCATCGTGAGACAGGCGACAACGCCCCCACCAAGAACCGCAGCCCTAACCAAATCAGGAGTGTTCCAAATACGGTCTGACAGAAACACGAGCACGAAAGCTGCGGAAACCACCGTCATTGACAAACACAACAGGGTAGTCGTTTCTGCCTTCTTAAGTGCCAAGCGAAGTGCCTCCAACAAAGACTCCACACTGCTGGGGAGGGAATACTTGTTGGTTGTCTTGGTAGCCGAGATCACTTCGTGGAGAATATGATGCCTAAACCGATAGATTTCCAGCGATGAAGATCGCTTTGGTACACAAAAAGGGCGACCCCAGTGGAGCCGCCCTTTTCTGCAATTGGTATCCAGAGAAGATCAGTCTTTCTTCTTCTCTTCGTCCTCGCTGGCTTCGTCAGCCGCAGGAGCCTCCTCCTCAGCAGAGGCGGCAGGTTCAGCTGCCTTGGTCTCTTCCTCGGCCGTTTCCTCAGCGGCAGTTTCCGCCTTGGCTTCTTCGGCCTCAGCAGCAGGGGCTTCGGTCACCTCTTTGACTTCCACCCCGGTGGAAGATCCAGAAGCAGAGTCACCGGCCTCAACCCACTCCAGAATGGCCATCTCGGCGGCGTCACCCTGTCGGCGATGCAGCTTAATGATCCTGGTGTAACCGCCAGGTCTCTCCGAGAATCCAGGAGTAATGTCATCAAAAAGGATACGTACCACATCCTCGTTCTCACGCCACTTCAGGCGATCTTCCTTGGACTTGTGAAGTGTCCTGGCGTTCTGACGCAGCCGTGCTGCAGCCAACCGGCGAAGATAGACAGGAGCCTTTCCATCCTCGGCCTTGAGTGCCGCTTCGCGCTTGCCCAATGTAACGAGCTTCTCAGCCACCGGACGAGCCGCCTTGGCCTTGGCCAACGTGGTTGTGACCCTCTTGTGTTTGATCAGGGAACATACAAGGTTCGCCAGCATGGCGTTGCGGTGATCACCCTTGCGCCCCAGTTTAGCATTGCGTTTACGATGTCGCATTGTTGTTTCCTCCTAGTGGAGAATCGTTGTGTTTAAAGTTCTTCCTTGGGCCCATCCAGCAAGGACGGATCGATGTTCGCACCCAGTGAAAGTCCAAGCGATGTCAGCTTGTCCTTGATCTCATTGAGCGACTTCTTACCAAAATTCCTGTACTTCAGCATCTCAGCTTCAGACTTCATTGCCAACTGTCCCACCGTGGTGATATTGGCGTTGTTGAGGCAGTTTGCAGCACGAACGCTGAGCTCAATCTCATTCACGCTCATGTTGAGAAGCTTCTTCATCTTGTTCTTCTCTTCGTCCTGCTTGTCTTCCTCCTCTTCGAACTCAATGGCGTTCTTGTCATAGCCAACGAAGACGTCGAGATGGTGCTGAAGAATGGCGGATGCCTGGGTGAGTGCGTCATCAGGGCTGAGACGACCGTCGGTCCAGACTTCGAGAATTAGCTTGTCGTAGTCAGTCCTCTGACCAACGCGCGCGTCCTCAACGTCATAGCGAACGCGACGAACAGGAGAAAAAACGGAATCGATGGCGATCACACCCAGAGGCTGATCGGGCCGCTTATTCTCATCTCCAGGGCAGAATCCACGTCCGACCTTGACCTCAAACTCCATCGTGAGCTTCTTCTTGCGATCCAGCGTGCAGATCACCTGATCGGGATTGACCAGCTCAATGTGCTGGTTCAATTCGATGTCACCTGCAGTCACAGCACCCTCCTTGTTGACGTTGAGCGTCAGCAACTGGGGCTCACGGGTGGTTGCCTTGAAGCGGACCTCCTTCAGATTCAAAACGACATCCGTCACATCCTCAACCACACCGTCGATGGTGGTGAACTCGTGCATGGCTCCATCAATCTTGACGGAGGTAATTGCGGCTCCCTCAAGAGAGGAAAGAAGAACGCGGCGAAGTGAGTTGCCGATGGTATGGCCATATCCAGGCTCAAAGGGATCAGCGATAAACTTCGCGTAGGTGTCGGTTGCGCTTTCCTCGTCTTTGAGGAGGCGCTTGGGCATTTCGAATTTTCCGAGTCTTACTGGCATGTTTTTCTGATGGGTGGCAATTTTAAACTGAGTGCGCCTGTTTGGGTCCCGTCCAGGCACACCCCATATAATTGCAGTTTTTGGATTCCTCCACAGGAGGAATCACTGGATTAACGGGAATAAAACTCAACAATGGTCTGAACGTTGGCGATCGGATGGATCTCCTCGCTCGAAGGAAAGCGGGTGACAACACCCTTGAATGCATCCTTGTTCAAGGTCAGCCAATCAGGAACAACACGGCTGGTGGAGAGTTCAAGGTTGTGGGAGGCAACCTGCCTTGAGCCGCTGGCGTCCTTGATCTCAATCACATCATTCACCTTCAGGGCGTATGACGGAATGTCCACCTTGTGCCCGTTGACCATCACATGACCGTGACTCACCAACTGGCGAGCGGCAGCCCGGGTCGTTCCAAAACCAAGGTTGTAGACGACACTGTCCAGACGAGTCTCAAGGATCTCCAGCATGATTTCACCGGTGATACCTCGTCGGTTGTTCGCTGTTTCATAGACACCACGAAACTGCTTTTCCATCAAGCCGTAATAGAAACGAAGCTTCTGCTTCTCCATAAGGGCGAGCGCATAGTCCGTGTGCTTCCTGCGGGAGCGGGGACCATGGATCCCTGGGCCGTAGCTTTTCCGTTCCAGCGACTTGGAAGGGCCGAAAATGGGCACTCCAAACCGACGACTAATGCGAGTTCTTGGACCTGTATAACGAGCCATTGGTAATAAAAATGTTTGGGATTAGACGCGGCGCTTCTTCTTGGGACGGCAGCCGTTATGAGGGACAGGTGTAATGTCCTTGATGGAGGTGATTTCCAACCCGACAGCCTGAAGGGCACGAATGGCCGATTCACGACCGGAACCAGGTCCCTTGACCCTTACCTCTACCTCCTTCAACCCGTGCGACATTGCGTTGCGGGCGGCATCCTGTGCCACCTGCTGTGCG
Source organism: uncultured Verrucomicrobiota bacterium (assembly GCA_964554035.1). GTDB lineage: Bacteria > Verrucomicrobiota > Verrucomicrobiia > Limisphaerales > CAZKNW01 > CAZKNW01. Next base: position 664 of record CAZKNW010000095.1, on the reverse strand, counting down.
GCGTAGGCAGTGCTTTTGCGGGATCCCTTGAAACCCACCTTGCCAGCGCTACTCCATGAAATCACGTTGCCCTGCATGTCACTGATGGAAACAAGCGTGTTGTTGAAGGTCGCCGAAATCGTGGCCACACCGGATACGACATTCTTGGAGCCCTTGGCCTTAATGATCTTGGTCGGGCCACTGTCATCGGCAAGAAGCTCAGCTGCAGTTGGAGCTGATGCTCCGCCGGCTTCCTCTGCCTTCTGGTCGTCGGCCTTCTTCTCTTCAGGCTTCTTGTCGCTGGCCTTTTCTTCGCCTGCGGCCTCAGCCTTGGGCTCAGCACTCTGAGGAGCTTCCTCCTGCTTCTTCTCAGCAGGGGTCTCGTTCTCTTCAGGATTGGGTTTGGAGGTTTCTTCAGACATGGTCGTAAATTAGTGGATACCCTTCTTGGCGTTCGGATTACGCTGTGCACCAACGGTCTTGCGTGGTCCCTTGCGTGTTCTGGCGTTGGTGGAAGTCCGCTGCCCCCTTGTCGGAAGGCCACGAATGTGACGGAACCCACGGTAACAACGGATCGCCTTGAGACGCTTGAGGTTGATACCGATCTCACGGCGAAGATCGCCCTCGATCACATACTGGCCTTCCTGGATAACCCGGGAAATGTCGGACAGCTGGTTTTCATCAA
>CAZKNW010000094.1:0-10789 GCA_964554035.1 uncultured Verrucomicrobiota bacterium | reverse complement strand
GCATCCCAAGTATCAGAGCCAGTCAAGGTGAGCCCTTGATGTTCACGGCAGCCGCACCTGACTTTCACCTCTTCAAGGTTTTTAAAGGGGACTCGCAGGAGCTCCCCTCCAAAGTCTGATGTTTCTTCTCCTCCGTGCCTTCCTCCTTCGCCGCAGCTTCGGCGGGACGAGTCGCGCCTTTGTGTGAGACCAGAAGAATCTGATCGGATTCACATCCGATTCTACCGAATCTTCTTCGCGGCTTTGCCCTCCCGTTCATTCCTCGGGCAATTCTCGATCCCTTCGCAGAAGGGTGGTGGTCACTGGCCTGAGGTAAAGGAAATTCCCCACTGCAGAGGTGCTGCTTTCGATTACCTCCCAGCCTTCCTGTGCCAGTTTGTTGAGCTTCCGTTCATAACTGCCAAGCCCGATTTCGTCCTTCACCTCCTGGGATGCCCAAGGCATCAGTCGAATCCCCGTGGGCGAACCTGTCAGCAATTTGTATTCACACGTTTTCATGGATATCTACCGCAGTTACACGTCGTTCGGCCTTCTAATCCTTGATTCCCTGATCCTTTCCTCGACGATTCAGAAACCAGACACCGCCAAGAGATAGAGCAGCACCGATACTGTAGATGACCCTCCATGTTACCTGAATAGTGGGATCAAGCGGTTCGAAGGTCGCCATAAAACCCAAACTGCAGAACAGGAGAGCCCCAATACAGCATGCGCTGAGAAGCAACCGGACAAGGATATTGTTTTTCATATTCATCGAATCAGATTCTGAATAGAGAAGTTGAGCTTGCAGTTGATTGAAATTCACTCACTGGGACAACACACACCTGCATCCCAGGCAGAAGTTCTCATCCCTGTATCAGAATCTTTCAAAAAACTTCGTTCATCACACATTTTTCAACTCCAACGCCATGACCCATGCGATCAGCCTTGGCGCCTTAGCCAACGCATTCTTCCGAGCCTGGAGGGAGAAGCTCCCGCGCATCCCAACTATCAGAGACTGGCAAAGTGTGCCCACAGTGTCCGCGGCAACCGCCCCTCCAAAGCCTGTTTCCTCTTCTTTGCGGCTCTGCTCCTTTGCGTGAAATTTTCCCACAACTGGAGGGATAAGCTCCTGCGTATCCCAAGAATCAGAGCTTGGCGAAGTGGACCCATGATGTTCGCGACAGCCGCCCCTTGCCTTCACCTCTCCAAAGCATTTGAAGTGAGTCTCGCAGGAGATTGCCCCTCCAGAGATGATTTGATCGTGAGCGGGATCCTATTTCATCGGTGCAGCTGAAGCTATGGATTGCTTTTGGCGATCCAATGGTTTGTATTTTCCCATGCCATCACACCTGGGTTATGTCGGACTCCTGGCCGTCTTGTTCATGGCTTTCGGTTCCGACCTTGTCGCCGGTTCCTGGATCGTTGAAAACGGTCAAGCCCGGGCGGAGATCGTGATTGCTGAAACCCCGTCTCGTTCCGTGAGGCTGGGCGCTTCCGAGTTGCAGACCTACCTTGAGAAGATCAGCGGCGCCCGTCTCGAAATCGTGCATGATCCGACCGAAGGGGTGGGAACAAGGATCTTTGTTGGGGATAGTCCCGCAGCGCGCGCGGCGGGTGTGACTTCGGAGGGTTTACGGAGAGACGCCTTTCACATCCGTTCCGGCACCGGCTGGCTGGCGCTGGTGGGAAATGACAAGGACTTCAACCCCATTGAGCCCTGGGCAAGAAGCCACAATGACTGGGGCCGCAACAAGCAGGCCCAATGGGAGAAGCTGGCCGGCCATCCCTGGGGCAATCCCATCGGTGCCACGCTCTACAAGGATTACAACAAGGAACTCGACATCTGGAACATGGACCACCGCGGATCACTCAATGCCGTCCATGAATTCCTCAGAATCCTGGGAGTACGATGGTACATGCCCGGCCCGCTGGGGGAAGTCATCCCCAGGAATCCCGATGTCCCGCTGTCTATTGTGGATCGCACCGTGAAGCCCGAGTTTGAGATCCGTTCGCTGAGCCGCCCCTTGATCGGATCCAACGAGCGCGAGGATGCCCTCTGGTATCTACGCATGGGAGCGAATGAACAATATGGAATTCTTCACCATGGACAGCGCAACCTGACCGAGCACCCGGAACAGCGGGAGGCGCATCCTGAATACTATGTCCAGCTGCCCAATGGCACGCGCGACAACAAGAGCAAAACCGCCAATGCCTGCCTTTCCTCAGAGGGCTTCTTCCGGGAAACGGTCGCCTTCTGTCGACTGATGTTCGATCACTACAAGGCGCCCATCATCTCTGTCATGCCACACGACGGTTTCACCCATTGCCAATGTGCGCAATGCAGGGATCAGGCGACCCTGGAGCGCGGTCCGTCCGGGATTTCCTCCGACTACGTCTGGGACTTCGTGGCCCGCGTGGCCAGGGAACTGGCAAGGACCCATCCGGACCACAAGGTGTTCTGCGGCGCCTACAGCACCTATCGGCTGCCACCCCTGAAGATCGACAAATTGCCGCCCAACGTGCTCGTGCAGATTACCAATGGCAGACCCATCCGGGAGCTGGACGACGAGATCCATGAAGCCACCAAGAGCCTTCGTGAGGAATGGCTCGCGAAAACAAGCAACCCGCTTTCACTGACGCTGAACTACACCCCTTTCACCAACCGCGGCGCCTACCGACCCCACTACTGGCCGCATGTCGCCGCCCGTGGGATACGCGCCTGCCAGGGCGAGGTCTGGCGGGAGGACGTCTGGTTGTCGAGCGGCAAGGGCGGGCTGCATCATCCCGGGATGGCTCACCTGAATCCTTACGTGATCTCCCGACTGTGGTGGGACGCCGATCAGGATGTGGATGTGCTCCTTGAGGAATACTACCGCCTGTTCTATGGCCCCGCAGCGGCTGAGATGAAGACCTTTATTGAATTCTGCGAAGTGGAGTTCGCCCGACTGGGTTCCGACCCCGAGCACGTGAAAAAGACTCTCGAGCTTTTCGACAAGGCCAAGTCGGTTGTTTCCACCGGATCGATCCATGGCCAACGCATCGCCTTGGTGGAGGAGTTCCTGACCATCTTCCGTGACCGGGCGGCACAGTTGGCGGTAAAACGCCCGGACGGATTGCCTGAGTATCGGGTCATCGACATGGGCAAGGACAAGTGGCGCGACGTTCGCGACACACTCAAGGTCGATGGCAAACTCGACGAGCCCTTCTGGACGGCCTATCCGTATCCCCGGCCTCTGAAGGATATCCGCACTGGCAAGAATCCGAATCTGAAAACGCGTTTCATGGCCCGTTGGTCAGGCGGCAGTCTCGTGTTCGGCATCCGCTGTGAGACGTCCGCGGAAGTGCCGCCGGTCATCGGGTCCGGAAGGAATGGAGATCCCGCCATCTGGCTAGGGGAACATCTCGAACTGCTCATTCAAACCGACCAGCATTCCTACTATCAGATCGCTGTAAATCCGGCAGGCGCCATCCTCGAGCTGGATCGCGGTGTGGACAAGGCGCAGTGGTTCGACTGGTCGTCCCAGGCCGAGGTGGCCAGTCATGTCGGCAAGGACTTCTGGTCGGTCGAACTGCGGTTGCCGGTGACGCCATCGGACGAAGATCCGCTGCACAAGATCGTGGGCAATCAGCCCTTCAAATCCAAAGCGTCCTCACTCCAATCTGGAAAAGGCACCAGCCTGCCCTGGTATTTCAACCTCTTCCGGAAATGTGCGGGCGCCCAAAAGGAGGAAGTCTCCGCCTATTCACCCTTGGGCACGGATTTCAAATCATTCCATGAACCCGAGAGATTCGCAGAGATCTATGTGCGATAGGCCGGGGATGTTTGAAGGCAGTCTCTGTTGTCTCTGTTTCTTCAGCCTGAGCCTGTCGAAGGCCTCCTGTTCAACGAAGCGTTGGCCCCTCCAGGGCCATGGATCGCTTGATGGTCATTCACCCCGGGTTTTCACCCGCGGCTACATGCGCTGACCTCTCCAAGGTCTTCAAGATCTCCCCGCCACTGCAGCTTGTCTTGAGCGTGTCGAAAGGCCTCTGCGGGAAATTCTTCTACAACTGAAGGGATAAGCTCCCGCGCATTCCAAGAATCAGAGACAGGCAAAGTGTGCCCATGGTGTCCGCGGCAGCCCCCCCTCGCCCTCAGCTCTCCGAGGCTTTTGAAGTGGGACTCGCAGGAGCTCGTCCCTCCATGGTCAGGTTTTTCTTCTTTGCGTGAGATAAAAAAGCGTTCGCCCTTCAGGGCGGACTGACTTGGGAAAATGAGGAGTCCCCGGGTTTGCACCCGCGGCTACATTCGTTGACCTCTCCGAGGTCTCTCAGATTCCCGCGTTTGGCAAGAGTTCAATCGAAAGGTTGCTGCGGCACTTGCGAAGGGGGAATGAAAAGGTTTTCCATTCCAGAATGCGACGCCCCCTACCGCCCAAGCTCTGTAGCGGTGGCGCCACTTCCCATCCTCCTCTGTGCTTCCGTGCCTTTGTGTGAGGCACTCAGATTTCGACCGGATTCCCATCCGATGCTACAGGCTCTTAACGCCACTGCTGCGGAAGCGACTGAGTGGATGCGGTTGGGACCAGGTCAGGGGCTGGTCTGGCTGTTTGCTGCACATGCCTTGCTGCAGTAACCCGCCATCGTCCATGACTTCTCTCGGACAGGAACGTAAAGACTTCCACACTCCTGACAGGTTTGCGCGCCGCTGTCACTTAGATCCTGCTGCTCGCGAAGACTCAGATAGGATAGAACGCGCGACTCCACACTGGACGGCTCCAATGTCAGGTTCCGCACCGTTTCGGAAGACACTCCTTCGGCGGTTCTCTGATTCGTCGATTTTCTCTTTGTCTTGAATATGGAAAGGCCGAAAGGAAGGGAGAAGTCGCCTCCGAAGAGAGCAGACAGAAGGAATATCGGCACAGCTAGCAGCATGATTGGCAGCAACAGCAGTGTTGCGAAAACCGATTTGAGAACGTCGCCTGCCGTCGTCTCAGACCAGGTGTCTGTCCAACTGGCATTAATCGTCCAAGATTCTCCAAGGCAACGACTGCATCTACCGAGGCCTTTGCGCACCTGGTTTGCCCCTGACGTCAATTGGCATTTTTCACAGATGAACTCAATCTTGTCTGGATATCGCATCTTACGGATCCCCTTTCCGGTGTGAATCCCGACGAACCGGATCAACCTACCATGGATATGGGATGATACTCGTCGCCATTGCTCAAAGTGACCAGTTCCAATTCACCTCACCTAAACTTTTAAAGTGGGACTCGCAGGAGCTCTTCCCTGCATGGTCTGGTTCTTCCTCTGTTGTCCCTGCTGCCCCTGTCCGATCAGAATGCCTTGAGGGAATCCCTAATGACCTTCCAGAGCGGATTGTCGACGCGTTTGACCAGTTCTTCGTGGCTCTTCCCTGCCTCGCGTTCCTGCCAGTATTTCCAGTCGAGCTTTTCGGTTCCCAGTTCGTAGTCCATTCCGTCCCAGTTGCGGGATCGAAATGAGTAGAAAGCCCAGTGAACCTTCTTCTCATCAAGGATCCCGATCACATCTCTGAGGTAAGGGGCCGCACCTCCAACACGTCGATCACAGCCCAGTTCGGAAACAATGATCCGTCTTTGGGGGATCGCATGCTTCTCCGCCCAGTTCCATGCCGGTTTCATGCGTTGGGCCAGATGCTCGCGGGTCCAGGTCGTTGTTTCACCGGACCATCCCTTGGGCATCTTGTCAGGATAGCTGAAGCGTCCCTTGTTCACGCGAAAGGTGTTGAAGTTCCACGGTTCATAGAAGTGAAAGGCATAAAGGACCTTTTCATCCTCCAGCGGCTTCAGTGTCGAAAGGCCCGCAGCGTTGCCATGGAACCGCCCATCCAGAATCACTGGCATCCGAGGATCCACGGATCGAATGGCTTTGACCATCGAACGATTGAACTGATCCAGATCCGCAGCGGTCCCTTGATTCTTCGCAACCCATTCTTCATAGGCCTCTCCAGGTTCCTCAATTCCAGCCTCACGTTCTGGATGAGGCTCGTTGAGCGGATTGTAGCCCACGAGAGCGGGATGGCCTCTCAGCGCCTTGGCGACGTCCGACCAGAACTGCGACGCCTGCTTCTGGAAGTCTTCCTCATTCCACAGGCGGTAGTCGAACTCGTCGTTGTTCTGCTGCTTCCATCGACAGCCCGGGAGGCTGAAGACGGTCAGCATCACCTTGATCCCGGTCGCCTCCGCACGATCCAGCACAACCTTCACCTTCCCAAGGTCCGGCTTCGGAATCCCCTCATAGCGATCCGCATCGCCCAGCAGGATGTCGCGGCGCGCCGGTTTCAGTCCTGCCGGTGAAAGTCTCACATATTCGACGCCTGACTTCTTCGCTGCCTGAAACCATTCCAAAGTGGCATCAGAGCAATCCCCGTTGGCTCCCTTGCGCTGAACGCTCCAGAATGCCATTGGATCCGCAGCCAACGATCCCACAACCAGGATCCACACTGAAACGATGTGAATGACCCTCTTTTCCGGTGACATCATTCGAACCTATTTTCCAGAGTCATCAGGGTCAACACCGGCGCCCTCCAGCAAGCCTCTAAGAGCCTGTGGTGAGGCATCCCAGATCTTCAACCTCATCTTCTTGGATCCGAACAGATTTGACTCGGCTGTCTCGGCCAGCCACGCCACCAACTGGTTACCGTCAGGGGTAAAGTTGAGATGGTTGAACAAGCCTCCCCGGGTTCGATCAAGGGTCAGGACCTCCCGGTTCTCCTCCAGGTCCCAGATCTTGAGTTCCGCAGTCTGGGACTCGTTCAGGGTGGAGACTGCTAGGCGTCTGCCATTGGGATGCACCGCGAGCCCTATGATATTCGCTCCGAACCGGGGCGTCTGAAGAACCTTCTCTCCTGTATCGATGTCCCACACCCGGATCACTCGGGTTCCCGCGACTGCCATATGGCGGCCGTCCTGAAAGATCTCCATCGCAAGGGCAACACCTGCATCATTCCATGTTCGCACCAGCGAAAGGGTGTCACTGCTCCAGACATGAACCTCCTGATTCAGGGAACAGGTCACCAACTTCCCGCCATCCGGAGTGAATGAAAAGTTCACCACCTCATTGGTCAGGCCTGACAATTCGCCAAGCTGGTCACCTGTGGCAGCATTCCAAACCCTCACGCCCGGCATTCCTGAAAAGGAAGCAGCAACCAACTGCCCGTCATGGGAAAGCACCACCTTCCTCGGCCTGAGCTCCATTCCCTCCAGAGCCAGGGGTTCCGGGTCAGCAGCGCTTTTCAGGACGTTCAGCTTCCCCGATCCCGTCCCCATGACTGCAACCACACCACTGGGAGAGACGGCTCCCATGGAGATCGACGGGCCCTTTGAGTCCAGTCGTTCCATGATGGAAGGGGTCTCAATCAATTCCCTGTCTTTCAGATCGACATGAAGCAGATTGCCCTTCTGGTCCAGGCCCACCAGCATTCTCGAATCCGCCGAGGGCATGCTGGCGAGAACAAGTCGAGCCTCCATGAAGACTTCACCAACTCCAGACGGTAGATCCGGATCCCAGACCTTGACGCTTCGATCTTCCGAAGCAGACGCGAGAACCAGATCGCCGCCGGGTGTGATACTGACATCGAAATCAGGCTTGGCCGCTGACTGGGTCTGGAAGGAATGGACCAGTTCCAGGGTAGCCAGATCACGGACCTCCACACGACCGCCCTGCATTCCTGCGTAGATCTGGTTCCGGCCATCCATGAATTCGATCCAATAAGGAGTGCCTTGCACCCTCATCTCGCGGTTTTCGGAGCCCCCGGAATACAGGTCGAAAAGGACGATCTGGCCGCCAAAGGCGTTGGCGACCGCCGCGTTCCTTCCGTCTGCCGAGATTGCCGTGGTGACGCAAAAAGAGGGAAGGCCATCAAACACATGAATCGCCTCGTCCTTCTCGGTGTCCCAAACGACAGCCATCCCGTTGAAGGTCGATTCGATATCGTGAGGATCCGGTATCGAATTTCTGGGGACGGTCTGACCGATCCCCCCGAGGATGATGCGCTTTCCATCCGGGGTCGTTGCCAAAGACCAGGGCGAGAACAGCCTCGCTCCTATCACCAATGGGGCCATCATCCACGGCTCTTTTCCTCCGGAACCTTGGCCGCCAGGAAGCATCCTTGCCGCAAAAGCCCCTGTTTCTGCTTCAGAAAAGGGAATACGGCTCCACTCGCTACCCGCACGCATTTCACACTCAAACACTTCAAGGTAGCGGTAGAGGTTGCGGATGGAAACCTCCACGGTCTTTCCTTCCAGAACTCTAAGGTAGGTTTTCATGAACTGCTCCATGGAAAACTTTTCGCTCGAAGGGACAATCAACTGAATCCGTCGCCCATCCTTTGAAAAGGCGGCTGCAAGGAGGTTCCTGTGGGGTGCCTCCCATTCCGCAAGCCGCCTTCCGCTATCGGCCTCCCACAATATCACGCCGTCGGAACCGGCCGTGACAAGCCGGTCGCCTGTCGAGGTCAGAACCGCTTTGAAATAGCCAAAGCGATTCCGGGAGCCATCCCCCACTCCGTTCGAAACTTCATGTTTCAGATCCAGGATTTCGCCGTGGCTGAGCTGCCAAAGGTGCCGCCATTCAAATCCCCGAAGATCCACCTGGCCCGGTTCAGGGCGATGGGTTTCCAGTGCGGAAACGGCCTGTCGCGTGTCGCCGTTCCGCCAAGCCTGCATGGCCAGATTCATATCGGAAACATAGAGGAGTGATTTGGCAGTTTCCCGGGCCTTGGCTTCCGCATTCCTTGCCTCTTCGGTTTCGGACAGTTGCAGGGCCAACTGGGTTCCTGCAGCTTCCGCCTGCTTTCTAAGCTCTTCGGCGCGAAGGTAGGAAAGCGTACTGACAACGGCACCGACCAACGTGACCACAAAGATGGCCGCAAGTGTCCCAACCATGGTACGGTGACGACGCACAAACTTGGTCAAGTGGACGATGGCGCCCGGGGCGCCTGCTTCGATCGGCTCATCCGCCAGATGGCGACGAAGATCCGCAGCCATGGCGGAGGCCGACTCGTAACGACGATTGCGATCCTTCTCGAGCGCCTTCATGACAATCCAGTCAAGATCCCCCTTCATCGACTGGTTGAAGGATCGCGGATCGAGACTTCGATTCCTGGAGATGGTGGTAAGGCTCTCTCCTGTAAGCGTGCTGGCCCGGGTCGATGGCTTGGGAGGATCCTGCTCCTTGATCATTCGCTGCATCTCCCCATACCCCTTGCCCAGCAGGTCCTTCTCATCGAATGGAGTGGTCCCGGTAAGGAGCTTGTAGAGCAGCACACCCAGTGAATAGACATCCGTTCGGGTATCGATATCCAACCCACTCATCTCAGCCTGCTCGGGACTCATGTAGGTGGGGGTTCCCACCATCTGCCCGTAGTTGGTGAACAGGGTTTTCTCAGTCAGCTTCTGGTTGGTGGCCTTGGCGATTCCGAAATCGATCACCTTCGGCACAGGAACCCCATCGTGCAGCGTGACCATCACATTCGAAGGCTTGATATCCCGATGGATGATTCCCTTCAGGTGGGCATGCTGAACCGCGTTGCAAACGGGCAGGAACAGATCCAGCCGGTCTTTTGGAGTCAGATGATTGTGGTCACAGTACTCGTCAATCGGAACCCCCTTGACCAACTCCATGACAAAATAGGGACGTCCGGTATCGGTCGTTCCGGCATCCAGGACCCGCGCGATGTTGGGATGGTCCATCATGGCAAGGGCCTGACGTTCCGCTTCGAAACGGGCGACCACTTGTTTCGTATCCATGCCCAGCTTGATGATCTTCAGGGCGACACGCCGAACGACCGGCTCTTCCTGCTCTGCCATGAAGACGACTCCCATTCCCCCGGTTCCAATCTCCTGAAGCAGTTTGTAGGGTCCGATTCTGGAACCGGAACCTTCCCGCACAGGATTGTCATCAGGAAGGTCGATGTCCAAATCGAACCCATCATCCTCCTTGGTCGCAAGGAAACCACCTGCCTTGTCGCTGGCGGTCAGAAGTTCCGTCACGCGGGTCAACAGTTTCTCGTCGTCCCCACAAGCTTCCTTGATCCATTTTTCCCGTTCCTGCGCGTCCTCCACATCCAATGACTGCATGAAGATCCGGTGAGCCTTGCTTTCATTTTGTTCTTTCATAATAGGAGTCTCACTTCACCCATGCGAAAAACGTCGACGAAAACGGACAACCTTTTTGAAAATCTTCCGGCAAAGGAGAAACACGATACAATCCAACGCCCACAGGAACGCTAGTCGGACTCCTGGTCCCGCCCCAATTCAGCGAACAACCACGCCTTGGCAAAGATCCACAGGCGTCGGGCGGTACGTTCGGAAACCCCCATGGCAGAAGCCGATTCCTCCCCCTTGAGACCGATAAAGAACCTCAACTTAACAATCTGTGCAGCTTCCGGATTGATCGCCTCCAGCCGGACTATTGCTTCATCAATGGCCAAAAAGGTATCCGGGGGCGCTTCGTCGGCCACGCTGATGTCTTCAAGGGAAACATGCTGAGCTTCAGCACCGCGCTTCGCGGTTTTCTGGCGTCGCGCACGCTCGATGAGGATACGGCGCATGGCCTCTGCGGCCGCTCCGAAGAAATGTCTCCTTCCCTTCCATGTCCGCCCCGGTTCATCCACAAGCCGAAGCCAGGCTTCATGGACAAGCGCCGTGGGTTGCAGGGTCTGACCGGGCTTTTCTCTGTTCATCCGGTGCCGGGCCATACGACGCAGTTCATCGTAGACAAGGGGTAGAAGCTCCTCTGACGCCAAAGGATCGCCTTCCTCGACCGACTTCAACAATTGGGTGATATC
>CAZKNW010000093.1:0-10805 GCA_964554035.1 uncultured Verrucomicrobiota bacterium | reverse complement strand
CAGTTGACCAATCCGGCTGAGGCCATGGAGATGGATTTTTCGAAAGTGGAGAAAAGCCCATCCAAGGATGTTTCGCCCCCTGCTGAAGCAGTGACTTCATCTGACTCGAAAGGCGGCGAGCGTCCTCAAGAAGAGCCAAAGGCATCACCAACCGAGACCCATCAGGTCAACGAGGGCAACTCACTCGCCGATGTGCCCCTTTCTCTTGTCGGCATCGTCCATCGCAACTACATGGTCTTGGAATCGGACCGGGGACTGGTGCTCATGGACCAGAGGGCCGCGCACGAAAGGGTTCTTTATGAACGTCTTCTCAGGACGCTGACAAATGATCACGCACCGTCCCAGCGCCTGCTTCTCCCGGAGACCATCGAGCTGTCCGCCAAGGATGCCGACTTCGTCAGGAGACAGGTCCAGTCCTTGAGCCGATTGGGAGTCGGCGTCAGCGAGTTTGGCGAAAGCACCTTCCTGCTCGACAGCCTGCCTCCCTTCCTTTCCGTCGGTGATCCGAGAACCTTCGTCATCGAGCTGATCGACGACTTGAAGCAGGCGGCGGAAACCGGACGCACAAGAAGACTTGAGGAAAGGGCCATCGCAAAAAGCGTCTGCTACCAGGCCGTGCGTCATTCCGAGTCCATCAGCATGAAGGAGGCGGAACGACTGCTGGAGGACCTGCGGCAGTGCGACATGCCCTACACCTGCCCCAACGGACGTCCCACCATCATCGAGATGAACCATCGCGAACTCGCGCGCAAGTTCGGACGCCTCTGATCCATGCTCAAGGAATGGCTCAGCTGGCTGACGACGCCCTGCACTGACGAGGCCAAGAAGCTCGGCTATCTGCACGAGGCCATCGCCATTCGCGAACGTCAAAAGCGCAACCGGAAGATCTGGAATCCCCACCTTGAAAACAGCAAGCGTTTCATTCTTGAGGCTTCAGTACAATGCCCCTCAAAGAACCAATGCGTCATCCTTGGAAGCGGCCTTCTTCTCGACGTCCCTCTGGATGAACTTTGCGAGACCTTCAGCGAAATTCAACTCGTGGACATGGTGCACCTGCGAGAGATAAGGCGGATCACCGCAGGAAGAACCAACATCCGGCTGATCGAATGCGATGTCACTGGACTGGCTCCAACGCTGTTGAAGGGCTTCGATGAAACCCTCCCTGAACCAGCACCGCCTTCAGGGTTCTTCCCTCAGAAGCCAGACCTTGTTGTCTCCCTCAACCTGCTTTCCCAACTCGCGCTGACACCAGGGCAACGGGCGATCAAGTCGAGGCGTTTCGATTACGAAGCCGTCGAGACATGGCAGCAGCGCATCCAGCAAAGTCATTGGGATTGGGTAAGCACCCTTGGAAACACCAACTGCATCATCAGCGATGTGGACCGGAAGGGCATCGACGCCGACGGTCATGTCAAGTGGTCAGAACCCATGATCCAGATCGGGAATTGCCCGGAGGCTCAAGCCGACTGGACTTGGGAACTCGCCTCCATGAAGGAAGCCGGAGGCACCGAGAAGATTGTCGCCGAGGTGAAGGGGTGGATACTCAAAGGGGGTTAACGGCATTCCGTTGGAGTCCACGCTTCAGCGTGTTTCTCCCTATTCAACCAAGGGAGTCCATACGAAAAGACAACCTTAACAGGCTGTGTGAAAACTCGGGGCGGGACGCCCCAATGACCGGCAGGCGAGACGCCAACCACCACGATCGTAGAGAAATGGCCCAAAAACTGTGGTGGTCCCGCAGGCGCGGGATCCCGTCTGCCAGTTACGGGAGCGTCTCGCTCCCATTCGGTGAGTTTTCACACAGCCTGTAAAGCATGGACTCCAACTTCACCTTCTTCATGCCCTTCATGGTTCCACATCCGGAAACAGGAACTTCATCTCCTCTTCGAACTCACTGGAGAAAGAATAGGTCATCCGGTCCAGACGCACCGGGTTCCCCTCAATCACCACCGGGGTTTCAAAGGCGATGATTTCCGTTCCATCCCGGACCAGCCTCACCTTCACCTTGCCCGGCTCCAGGGGGATCGACACCGTTTGTAGCCCTTGCCCCAAGCGCCCCATGGCCCTTCCGTTCAGGAAGGCCTCCGCGGGTTCCTTCAACAGGGTCACCAACTCGATCCGGTCCTCGCCCACCACATCCTTGCTCTCACTCTTGATGTGCAGATCCATGGCATGGCGAGGCCTGGCGTCATGGGCATGACGCTTGAAGAACACGATGGCCTGATCCTTACCCACCTTCGCGTCACCACCCATCTTCCATAGTGCCTTGTAATGCCGGAGCAGCAACGCAGGACCGAAGTTCCGGTTCATTTCAGGCGCCAAATGATGACCCTCGGGATAATCATTCCACGTGGCGTAGTTGATCATGACGGCCTTCCGTTCTACGGCCTTTTCAAACAACTGTCGCTGGACCCGCGAAAGCCCCGTCACGCGGTAGTGCCTTTCCAAGTCATCCGGCTTAGCCTCCAGCGCCTCCTTGACCGTCACGTTCCGATAGCCCTCCCCTTTCTTGTAGACCTTGGAGGTGTAGTAGTCGGGATAGACGGTCTGCGTGTAGGCCGTTCCGAAGCTCTCACAACGTCGGGCCAGATAATCCCAGAACTCCTCATCCTCCTCGCTGGCCGTCCATCCCCAAACCGCAGGAAAGGTTTCCAGCACGGCATTGATGTAACGGGGATCCTTCTCTTTCCTTCGCACCTGGTAGTTGAATTCGATGGGGGTTCCAACAGCTTCGGCAAAACGCTGATAGGCCATGCCCACCGCCTTCACCTGGTCCGGCGTCTGGGCCAGATGCTGGACACCATCCGCCATCGCGTCACCCACCCAGAGAAAGAACAGCAGCGCTCCAGAATCGGTTCGCAACCAGGCTGGGGAATCGCCCGTTTCATCCAGCAGCTTCCGGATCAACGGTGCCCAAAGCGCAATGCGCTCCTTCTCGTTCTTCGCCGTCTGGGAAGCCGGATGCGCGAGGCAGATGCTGATGCGGAAGCCCGGATACTTTTCATCGCTGACACGGATGAACTCCCGGATGATTTCATGATAGCGCAGCCCCAGCCACTTCACGTTGTCACCGAGCGGGTAATAGAACTGGAACCCATCCAAACCCAGGTGTCTTGCCGCACGGATCTCGAAATCAACAGCCGTCTTCAGGTCCGCCTTCTTCAGATGAAGCGATGCCATAGGCACCGTCTGTTGAATGCCTCCCATCGCCGCCGTGCTTCCATTGGGATCCGCCAGCTCGGGATCGATCCAACGAATCAACTTCCGGTTGGTCTGCGGCACCATGTCGGTCATGTAGTGCGCAATGACCAGTTTCTCCTTCGTGAAGGAGGCACCTGGCGCTGCCAACAGAGGCACGACACCCGAAAACAAAATAATCAACAAGCGAAGGACCGTCCTCATTCCACGTCTTCCCTTGTCTGCAGGTAGCCGATCAGATCACGGACATCATCCCGGTTCAGGGCGTCGATGATCCCGGGCGGCATGATCGAGAGCTCCGACACCTGCCGCGCCTCCACATCCTTCACATCAACCCGGACCTCCTGACCGATCTGCCTCAGCACGATGACTTCCGGATTTTCCGATGCGATGGTGCCCGACAGCACCCTTCCGTCCGCCAGGTCGAGGGTGACCATCCGGTAGTCCTGCGAAACGTCATCGCTTGGAAAAAGCACGTTGATCAAAAGGTAATCCAGGTCATGTCGTCCAGAGCCGGTCAAATCCGGCCCCACGGCACCCCCCTCACCATACAGCTTGTGACAGGTCGCACAGATTCTCTGGAAGATCTCCCGGCCCTGTTTGAGATTCGCCTTGGCGAGGTAGTCCGGCTTCAGTCGGTTCCGCCAGGTTGCCAGCGTCTTCTCCTTGGCCCGCGCCTCGCCCGCATTCATCCCAAGGTGGCTGGCCAGTTCCTTTCCCTTCGAGGACACCATCAACAACTGACGGGCCACATGACTGGGAAGAACCGACTTGTCCAACCTTCCATCCAGAACGGCAGCCACCAGCAGGTCCGAATAATCCTTCCGCGAAGCCAGCGTTTCCAGGATGACCCTCAACCTTTCCGCGTCTTCCCCACCCGCCACGACCTTGCCAACCAATCCCTTCGCCGAGGCAGTCCTGGGAAAGACCGCCATGGCACGGATGGCTGCTTCATCAAGGATGGGATCCTCAACCAGCTCGGGAAGAACCCTGGGCAATCCATCGAATCGGGAATCCACCAGCAACTGGAGAAACTCCCGTCGTTCATCCGGATCCGAACCCGTGGAAGAAACCACCTCCAGCATTTTCAGGGACGCTTCCCGGTCGCCGAAGCGATGTGACAGTCGAAGGGCAAGGTTCCGCACCGCCGCGTCCTCATAATTCAGCACAATCTCCTGCGCCACCTTCCATCCCTTGGGCATCTCCACCTTGGAAGGAAGGGCTTCGAGAATACCGGAAAGCATCTCGGCCGAAAAACGCCCCGAAGTCCGCATGACCACGATGGCATCCTCCAAGGCACCCGCGGCAACAGCACGCCTCGCAATCGATTCCGTCAGGTAGGGATGTCCCTCGCCGATGGCGACCACAAGCGCCTGCCCCCGATCGGAAGCCACCAGGGGTTCCCAGGCATACCAACGCATCAGGACCAGGTTGCGGTCTTCAGGATCAACCGCCTTGTCGGCCAGTGCCACGGCCGGCTTCCATCGCGCTTCCACCGGAATACGCTGCAGGGCGGAAGCCATCTTCAGCAGGACCAGTCCGCTGGGCTCCCTGGGAATCCACTCGCTCAACCAGTCGATCATGGACCGACTGGGAACGCCCTCATTGTAGGCGAGCCCGATCAACTGGGAACGGATCGCCTCACGCCCCATGGCATCCGTGTTGAGCGCATCGAGATACAGGTCGCGCAGCAACTCACCCTTCAGGTTTCCCGTCACATGCAGGGCCTGAAGCGCCGTCACGGCGTTCCTGACGGAACCCCTCTTCACCTTCCCGACCAGGCCGTCGACCTGATCCGCATTGAGAATGGGCGAGGAGACCGCACGCTCATGCAGGATCCGGATCGCCATGCGACGCCACCAGACGTTCTCATGCCAAAGCATTGTCAGAAGCTCCCCGGTATCGGCGGATCCCACATCAATTTTGGGACGCTCCCGCCGCTCTCCATGCCAGACCTCAAACAACCGTCCGCTGCTGCGGTGGATGCCATCGCGATCATGACATTCACCGAGGTCCGTCCATTCCGCCACCATGACTTCCCCCATGGGGCCCTGCTTCAGGTCCACGGCACGGAACCATGGATTGTTGCCCAGAAGAAGATCCTCACCATGCATCGCCACGTAACCGGAACGGCTCCGGGCAAGATGATCCATATTGATCCTCTGGCCGAGGACGTTACTGAAGAGAGCCCGGTTCCGATAGGCCTCAGGCCAGGCATCGGACTGGTAGATCAACAAGCCACAGTGGGAGTGTCCGCCTCCCGCATCGCCATGGCCATCCTGCTGACGACGCTCCGTTTCTCCGCCCAGCCAATGGCGATGGTCGGAAGTCGGACGCATGAGGTCATAGGCATAGGGATTAAGGGCATCCATTCCTCGTCCATCCCAACGTGCGAAATGAGCGCCGGGCACCAGATGCCAGAGGTGGTCGATCACGCTGGTGGTGATGAAGGCCTCCCCTTCCTCGTTCCAGTCCAGCCCCCAGGGATTGATGGTCCCATCCGCCACCACTTCAAAGACCTTACGAACTGGATGATAGCGCCAGATGGAACAACTCAGTGGCACACGCTTTTCATCAGGATCACCCGGTTTACCGACGAGTGACGGCTGCTTGATGCCATGCCTGCCGTAGAGCCATCCATCGGGGCCCCAGGTCAGTCCGTTGATCATGTTGTGCTCGGCCTTCAGGGTCCATCCATCAAGGACCACCTCGGGCGGACCATCCGGAATGTCGTCCCGGTTTCGGTCCGGTATGAACAACAGCTCCGGCGCGTCAGCCACCCACACGCCACCGTGCCCCACCTGGAAACCGCTCAGGTGATTGGCCGAATCCCAGAAGGTCCTGCTGGTGTCGAATTCGCCATCGTTGTCGGTGTCCTCGAGGATCTGGATGCGGTCCTTCCCCGTCCGCTTCCATTCAATGTAGGAAAAGCTTTCGGCCACCCAGAGTCTTCCGCGTTCGTCGTAATTGATGGCGATGGGCTGCGCGAGAACGGGATCACCGGCGAAGAGGGAAACATGAAACCCCTCAGGAACCGTGATGAGTTCCAACGCCTCCTTCGGAGTCGGCGGCAGCGCGTCACCCGGCTGCGTATCCACAATGCCCGATGGGAGTGCCGCAAGGATGTTGTACCCTCCGGACAGCAGACCCACGAAAAGAAGGAACCAGCAAGGAAGCGTTCTCCTCATCGAGCACCTCCATTATTCAGTTCGAAGGCTTCAAGCAATCGGGCCTCAAGGCGCCTTACCGTCTTCTGATGCCCGGCCTCAGCGGCCAGGTTCACGTTTTCATCCGGATCCAGCTGATGGTCGTAGAGTTCCCTTTCCACAATCACTCCATCCTTCTCACGAAACCAAGCCACATACCGATAGCGATCATTGCGCAACGCACGCCCCATGTATTTCTTGAAGCGCTGATGCTGGCTCAAGGCGATGCCCCCTTTGGTTTCCGGCTTCTTAAGGATGGAAACCAGACTGTGGCCCTGAAGGTGTGTCGGCATGGGAAGGTTCACCAAATCACAAAGGGTGGGATAAAGGTCCACCAGCTCCGATATCGCCTGTGTCCGGCCCGGCCGGATGCCCGGTGCGGAGATCATCATGGGTACGCGGGTGGCCGTTTCGAAGTTGGTCATCTTGCTCCAGGCCGCCTTGTCTCCAAGGTGCCAGCCGTGATCCGCCCAGAACAGAATGACGGTGTCATCCAGGCGATCTCGTTTCTCCAGGTCATCCAGAAGCAGACCGATCTGGGCATCCACGTAAAGCACACAGGCGACATAGGCATGAAGCAGGCGGAGCTGCTCCTCCTCCGACATCATGCCCTGGTTCGTCGCACCAACGTAGCTGCGCAACTCGTAGCCATTCACCTCCAACGCACCCTGACGATCCTGCTCCGAAGGCATCTTCACGCCCACCCGCTTCATGGCACCTCCATAACCATCGGAATTGAACCACGCCATGATGGGCGAGTTCTCCGGAGGCAGGGGATGGGCAGGCAGCCAGCTCCTGTCTGGTTTCACCTGATCGAAATATTTCTTCGGCGCCACAAAAGGCAGGTGGGGCCGACGATACCCCATCACAAGGAACAGGGGTTTGGAATCATCATGATCGCGAAGGGTCTGGAGGACGGACGTCGTCATCCGCCCGGCGAAGAAGTAGTCATCCTCCACATCCGGACTCTGGATGACCGGACAGTCATGGCGATCGGCAATGATGGAAGGTCCGTTGTCGGATGCAATTTCCAGAATCTCCTGCTCCCTTCCCGGATCCGGCTTCTCCGACCAGTCGGAATCACTGTCCCAGCCATCGTGCATGATCTTTCCAAAACCGCGGGTGACGTAGCCGCCGTCCTTGAAGTGTCGCGCCAGTGTCACGGCATCCGGACGCCGCTTCCGGAAGGCTTCAATCGTTCCTTTCCGATGATCAAAGACACCGACGGCATCCGGACGCAATCCCGTCATCAGCGATAGGCGGGACGGACCACACTTGGCGTACTGGCAATAGGCCCGATCGAAGACCACGCTTCGTTTGGCCAGTCGATCGATGTTCGGTGTCTGGATGCGCGGATCCCCATAGCAACTCAACATGGGACGAAGGTCGTCCACCGCGATCATCAGGACATCGGGATGCCCGTCCTCCCGGGCCGAAAGGGAACCGGACCATGAACCAAACAAGAGAAGACTGACGGTGATGGCCATGAACCTTTTCAGGTTCCAACGCCACCGTCGGTTTGCAGGGGAATGCATGCCGATTTGTTCTGAAAAAGCACCGGATCCGCAACTGAATAATGAACGATCAATGGGGAGCGCGGACTTTAGTCCGCTCGAGACCGCACTGTTTTGGCCTGCTCTCATTCGCGCGGACTAAAGTCCGCGCTCCCATGGTTCAAAAGCATTGCCCGCTGACCGTTGACCCCTTTCAATCGGGGCATGCCTGTTTCCCCGGAAGAACTGAAGCGACGCGAGTGGTATTCCCTCGCGGCCCTGCTGGGCGCCATGGCGATGGCCACCGGTCCGGGCGTCCTGCTGGTCAACCGGCCCGACACCGTCTTCGGGCTGCCTTTGGTCTACGCATGGGGAATCCTTTGGTTCGTCGTTATCATGATCATCATGGTGCTCACCGACCGGCACATCTGGCGGCATCAATCCACGGGCGATTCCTCCAAGGCCAGCGGAAACCATGACGCCTGATCCCCTCCAGGAGAACTTCACCCTCGCGATCGTGGTCATCGGGGGCTACCTGCTGCTGCTGCTCTATCTTGGGTGGAAGGGCCACCAGGTCGGAAGCTCCGGCGAGGAGGACTACTACCTCGCCGGCCGCAAGCAGGGATGGATGATCAGCACGCTCACCATCATGGCAACCTTCCTGAGTTCCTTTGCGCTGTTGGGCGCCCCGGGCATGGTCTATCGCGAGGGGGTGGTCTTCGCCCTCGTCGCCCTGAACATCCCGGTGGCGGGCTACTGCATCTTTGCCCTCGGGCGACGCATCTGGAAGGCAGGAAGCGATGGAGGCTTCGTCACCCCGGCCGACATGATCTGTTCCCACTATGGAAACTCCCCCTCCCTTCGCATCCTCGTTGCGATCACGGGAATCCTGTTTGTCCTCCCCTACATCATCATGCAGATCAAGGCGGGTGGCGACCTCGCGGCAGTCCTGTTCGCAGGAAGTGAACATGCCTATGAAATCGGGGCCATCGTGCTGGCACTGATCACCGCCGCCTACATCATGATCGGCGGCATGCGTTCGGTGGCCTGGACCGATTCCATCCAATGCCTGCTACTGCTGGGCGGCATGCTCCTGGCGGGGCTGGCAATGACGGTGGCCATGGGAGGCCCCGGTGCCTTTGCGGAGAAGGCCGCCACCCTTCCACAAAGCTCCCTGACCCTTCCCGGCAACACCGGCATCTGGAGTCTGCCCTTTCTCTTCACCATCTGTGTTTTGATGCCCATCGGCGGCATCATCCAACCGGCCCAATGGATGCGCTTCTACTCCGCGGACGGACCGGTCTCGCTCCGACGCAGCGCCCTGATCTTTGTCTTCGCCCTCACGGGGTGCTACCTCTTCGCCATCATGCCGGTCGGACTGGGCGGACAGATCCTTTATCCGCTGCAACTGGGCGACGGAGTTGCACCCGCGCCGGAAGTCGGCGCCTTTGACCAGATCCTGCTGGTGGTCGCCAAGGAGAACCTGCCTGTCTTGTTTGGCAAGACGATCGGAGCCGTCATCACCGTGCTTTTGATCGTGGCCACGATGGCCGCGTCGATGAGCACCGCCGACAGCAACCTGCACGCGCTCAGCGCCGTGGTGACACGCGACCTCTACGGAAACCTATTCCGCCCCAGGAGCACTGAAGCCGAGCGTGTCTGGGTAGGACGCGTCACCGTCATCGGCACCACGCTGATCGCCCTCGTGCTGGTCATCATCGGCAGCCAGCCGGAAAGTTCCCTCAAGGAATTCATGGCCATGATCGTCGGACTGGCGCTCTTCGCGGTGGCCTTCTCCATCCAGCTTCTGCCCATGGTCATCGACATGCTCTTTGTGAAGAAGGGCACCCAGACCGCAGCCATCGCCGGCCTCGCCACCGGACTGGTCTGCGCCTTCGCGTTCACCTCGCTCTTCCCGCTCTTCTTCGGCAACGATTTCTTCATCGTGGAATGGGTGAACGGATTGAAAAAGGCCCTCCCCATGCACGCCACTGCCTGGGGATTGATCCCGAACGCGATGGTGTTTGTGACGGTGTCACGGTTTGGGGGCTCCCACCCTAGGGCTTCAACCTGAGTATTTCCCAGCCAATCAACCTCAGGCACTGTAGGCGCGACTCAATCGCACGGACCGCCTAAACAGACTGTGTGAAAACTTGGGGTGAGACGTTCCAACAACCAAAGGCATGACTGCATCACCCCTATCAGGTAGGGCGATCACTCCGTGAGCGCCTGAGCTTGGTTTGCCTGCGCACCACCGGCTTTGTTACCCCGACCGCACCACAGGCCCGCGCGGAGCGACGGGCCCTACCGTTTTCACACAGCCTGTTCAGACGGTTCCACCCATCCCCTACGAATGTGGATGGACACCCGCCCCCGACCTGAACAAGATTGCCCCATGCACCTTGTTCGAATCCTTTGCCTGATTTGTATTCTGTCATTCTTCGCCCATGGAGAAGAACCACTCCGGGTTTCCGCGATGACCTTCAACATCCGTCTCGGCGTAGCGAAGGATGGTGAAAACAGCTGGCAGTTCCGGACGAACATGGTCTGTGACGTCATCCGCAAGCGGCAGCCCGACTTCGTGGGCATGCAGGAGGCATGGAAGTTCCAGACGGACGTCGTCCTCGCCGCCCTGCCCGAATACGCCTTCATCGGACGCTCACGCCAGGAGGATGAATCGAAGGGAGAGTGGTGTCCCGTCCTCTACCGCAGGGATCGTTTCGAGCTGGTGAAACAGGAAACCTTCTGGCTTTCCGAGACGCCCGACAAACCCGCCAGCACCACCTGGGGCAACCAGATACCGCGCATCTGCACATGGGGACTCTTCCACGACAGGAAGACAGGCAGACAACTCTATCTCTACAACACCCACTTCGACCACAAGAGCCAGAACTCCCGCGAGCACAGC
>CAZKNW010000092.1:0-10820 GCA_964554035.1 uncultured Verrucomicrobiota bacterium | reverse complement strand
GGGCGCGGCGGTGCAGTGGTTGCGTGATGGGTTGGGTGCGATTCAGTCGTCGCCGCAAGTGGAGACGCTGGCACGCTCCGTGGAAGAAACCGACGGGGTCTATTTCGTTCCCGCATTTGCCGGACTGGGAGCGCCTTACTGGAATGCCGATGCTCGCGGAAGCCTGTTTGGCCTGACCCGGGGAACCACCACCGCCCACATAGCTCGAGCGACCCTCGAGTCCATTGCTTATCAAAGCTACGATGTATTGAAGGCGATGGAAAGGGACTCTGGAATCGGGATGAGGGAACTGCGTGTGGATGGGGGTGCCTGTGCCAATGACAGCCTGATGCAGTTCCAGTCCGATATTCTGGCGAGGCCGGTGGTTCGAAGCGCCCAGCTGGAAACGACCGCATTGGGTGCCGCCTATCTTGCGGGGCTCGCCGTGGGGTTTTGGAAGGGTAAGGAGGAGGTCCAGGAAGCCTGGGCTGCGTCACACCGGTTTTCTCCCGGGATGGATGGGCAACGGGTGGAACAGAAACTGGCTGGCTGGAAACGCGCGGTGGATTCGACCCTCGCCTGGGCGGAAATGGGGTAATCCGACCTGCGCCCCCCAAGTAATGAAGGGCCACACTTGACTTTGACCGGAGGCCAAAGGATGCCATTGTTCTCTGGGCTCGGGACCTGTTCGTCCCACGTCTCAGGACTGCTTCAGTTGCCATGGTGTCTAGCTTTCATCTCCGGGGTGACCCCGGAACTTCGAACCCCAGCCTGAACTTCAGGACCTCTTGGCTGCGAAAGGTGGCGCTGTGGATCTTCCTTTCCTTCATCGGGTTGATTTGTGCGATCTCGATGGCGCAAACCACGAGCTCTCCAACAGCCCCAGAAGGTGGACGTCCGGACGTGGCGACGATCGCTGAGCGGATCCGCCAGTTGGAGTCGGCGAAGGAGGGCGATGCCAGCGCGCCCCCCAAGCTCCTCGAGGCCTACAGACAGCTTCAACAGTCCATACAGAAGGCCGAAGCACAGAGAACGAGACTGGAGGATCGTCAACGCCTGCTTGAAACCGGTGCGGCGGAGGTGAAGCAGCTGAAGGAGCAGTTGATGTCGATGGGAACCGCATCCGTGTCGAATCATGTCCAGCAGGCATCCCTACTGGTCACGGTTGAGAATGCCCAGAATCGAATCCGCCAGGAAGAGGGCGTCCTGCAGGGGCTTCGAATGGCCGAGATGGAGCTTGCGAAGCAGCTGGCAACCCTTGAGAGCCGTTCAGTCCAGGCGAGGAACCGGATTGCTGAAATCAAGTCATCCCTTGCGCAGATGGAGGGAACGAAAGCGGCTCCGCCTGCGGCGGAACCGACGGAACAGGATCAGGTTGCCCTGTGGTTGCATGCGCAACGCGGGGTGACACTCCAGTTGGAGCTCCGGGCGCTGGAGGCCGAGGTGCAGTCCCTCCCCCTTGAAGTGGAGGTGGTCGCGGCGCGCAGGAACCTCGCTGCGCGACAGGTGAGTGCCTCCGAGGCTCGATTGAAGGCTTTTGAAAACCGCCTTGCGGAGCTTCGCAAGATGGAGGGAGAACAGGCCCTTGCAGAGGCCGAGCGGCTGAAGAGGGAGGCCGAGGGCAAGCATCGTTTGCTTCAGGCCGAGGCGGAGGAGATTGCCCGCCTGAGTCGTGAGGTCCAGTCCTTGGGCCCCTTGATCGAGAAGGCGTCGCGACTTGCCTCGAAGACAGAACAGCGACGGGAGCAGCTCCAGGCCGACATGGAGGAGGTTCAGCGGGTCCTTGATCTCGGTCGCCTGACGGATGAGGTGGCCACGGTATTTCTGGAGCAGCGCAACATCCTGCCGAGCGAGGGAAAGCTGCATCAGAATGTGACCCAAGCCACGGCGGACAAGAGTGAGATAAGGCTCAAGATCTTCCGGGTCGACCGACAGCTACGTCAGTTGGAGGATCTGGATGGCATGGTTTCGGAGTTGATGTCCGGCGCGGAGGACCTGCCCAGCGGCGAGGAGTACAGGGAACAGATTGCGAAGGAATTGCGTGAGCTGCTGCAGTTGCGCAGGGGACAGGTCGAGCAGTTGGCGAAGACCTATCGGGATTATCTCAAGGAACTGACGCAGTTGGAGACCGCCCACCTCGAACTGGAGAAGCTCACCAACCAGCTTCGTGTGCTGCTGGACGAGAACCTCCTATGGATCCGCAACGCCCCCAGCATGACGTTGACGGTCCTGAAGACCCTGCCCGGGCGGATGGCCAGCCTGTTGGTGGATTCGCGCTGGTCCGTACCCCTTACCGCTTTGCTGGCGGATGCCACTTCGAGGGTCTTGCCGTGGCTGGGACTTTTGCTGTTGCTGGCGGCATGCCTCGGATTTCGTGCACGAATGATCGGTAATCTTGGGAAACGGGCTGGGGATATCGGAAAGGTGGGAAAGGATCAGATCTGGAACACGGTGATCGCACTGGTCATCACGCTTTGCATCGCCTCTCCAGTGGCCATCCTGCTGGCCTTCCTTGGATGGCGGGTGGCACTGCAGCCGGGGGAATTTGCGCAGCCTGTGGGCTCGGCGCTTCTCTATGTGGGCGGCGTGTTTCTTGTGGTTCGCTTCGTCAAGGCGCTTTGTCGCCCTCAAGGTGTCTGCGCCGAGCATTTCGGGTGGAACGCGAAGAATATGGCCGTCCTCAGGAAGCACCTCACCTGGTTCCTGCCCTTTGTGGCGATTTGTGGGTTCTTTATCGTCTTTACGGAGCTGCTTGGGGACACAGGGCGTCGCAACGGCACGGGAAGGGTTGCATTCATCCTGCTGATGTTCTCGACCTGTGCCTTGATGCTCATGGTCTTTCATCCGGCCAAGGGGCTTCAGGTCATTCCCGGAGCCGAAGGGCCTTCCTTGTGGCAGAAGACACGGCCGGCATGGCGCCCGGTCCTGTCGGGTCTTCCCCTGATCCTGGCTGGGCTGGCCGCAGGTGGCTTCTATTACATGGCCCTGGCCTTCGGCGAACGGATGGGTCAGACCCTTGCACTCATTCTTTTCGTGGCGCTCCTGCAGAGCTTTCTTCTGCGCTGGTTGGCCATTTCACAAAGACGACTCGACTTCAAGGTTGCGATGGAGCGGCGGCAGGCCCAGCTTCGGAGCAGGGAAGAGGACGAGGATGATGTGCAGGATCTGGATCCAATGGATCTGCTTGAAGAAGTCGATGTGGCCGAGCTCAAGGAGCAGACGCTGGAGCTGCTCAGGATGTCCATGGTCCTGATCTTTGCGGTTGGACTTTGGGTGATCTGGGCCGAGGTGCTTCCCGCCTTCCGTGTCTTCGACAAGGTTGGACTTTGGGATCACACCGTCATGGTTGATGGAGTGGAGACCCTGAGCGAGATCACGCTTTCCAATCTTCTCATGTCCATGGTTATCGTGGTCTTTACCATCCTGGCTGCAAGGAACCTTCCGGGGTTCCTTGAGATAGCGATCCTGCAGAGGCTACCTGTGGACCAGGGGACGCGCTATGCCGTAAGGACCTTGTCCCTCTACGCCATCACCTCGATGGGTATCGCCTTCGCCTTCAACGCCATTGGCATCGGCTGGTCCTCGGTGCAGTGGTTGGTGGCAGCCCTGACGGTGGGCCTGGGCTTTGGTCTTCAGGAGATCTTCGGCAACTTTGTGTCCGGCCTGATCATCCTCCTGGAACGTCCCATCCGGGTGGGGGATACAGTGACGGTCGGCAACATCAGCGGTGTGGTGACACAGATCCGGATGAGGGCAACCACCATCACCGACTGGAACCGCAAGGAACTGGTTGTGCCGAACAAGACCTTCATCACCGGGGAGCTGATTAACTGGAGTCTTTCCGATCCGATTCTTCGCATGGATTTCACGGTGGGGATCGCCTATGGCTCTGACACCACCCTTGCCCACAAGACCATGATGGAGGTCTGCAAGGCTCACCCCATGGTGATGACTCAGCCGGAACCCACGGTTTTCTTCACAGGCTTCGGTGACAATTCCCTTAACTTTGACGTAAGAGTCTTCCTGACCGAGACCAACAACTCAGCCCGCACTCGCGTGATCCACGAGCTACACATGGCGATCGACAAGGCCTTCCGTGAACACGATATCTGCATCGCCTTTCCGCAAAGAGACGTGCATCTCGACACCCTCAAGCCCCTCGAGATCAAGATGGTCCGGCTCAAGGAAAAGGATGGGCAAAAGCCATCTCAAACGGAGGAGTAGGCTGATTGCGTCGATTGAGATCGAAAAGAGACGGAAACTACTGCTCGACCGCTCCAGCGCTCTTTGGCTGGACCTCCTTCAAGGAAACCTGCTGCATGAGGTTATGCTCCCTCTGTCGACGGTTGGTTTCCTCGCGGGTGATCTGCAAGTAGGAGAACAGAAACAGACCTGCGTAGACTAGGCAGGGGAGGGCGAGCTGCCAACGCTTTGGGGAACTCCCCTTCCTGCGTGCCTGAGTTACCCAGATCACGAGGCCGATCACCAACAGGATGAAAATTCCAGGAAGCCAGACGGCCTTGCGCAGGATGAGTGAAGATCGGTTGCGCAGCTTCTGAACAAGGGTTTCACCGGCATTGTAATCCTCCGGTCGTGGCCATGGGGCTCCAGCGGCAAGCCAGGACTTGAGAATCAGGATTTCCTCGTCCTTCAGTTGGGGTTCGTCTTCAGGAGGCATCCTCCTTCCGGGATCTTCCATCGTGATTCGCGAGTGAAGCTGGCTCTTCTCCAGTTTGGACGAAAGGATCGGCCTGCCGGATGCTGAAGAGGTCCTGGCGAAGCCTTCCTGGTCAAGACGCAGATCGCCTTCCTGAAGATCTTCCCCATGGCAGTCCGTGCAATACTTGTCCAGGATCTTGATGGCCGGTTCTGCCTTGATGCTTGAAAGGCTGACCCATCCGGCCAATACGGCGATCAGGAAGCGTGGCGCATTGATTGAGGCTCTGGCTTTCATAGTCCTTGACCCTAGGGAGAAGTGGGGAAGAGTGCAAAAACAAGAAACAACAAAGGCGGTGAGGTCGTGGACCTCACCGCCTTGGAGAAGCAGGAATGTTCTACAGCCCGAATTCCTTGAGCTTGGGTTCGATGGCTTTGGCCCAGCGTTCGTAGCCTTCTTCGCTGAGGTGGAGGAGATCGGGCATGATGTCCTTGGAAAGCGAGCCGTCCTCGTTGAGGAAGCGGTCGCTGATGTCCATGTAGTGCACGCGGTCATTGTCGGCGAGGCGACGGATACGTTGGTTGATGCCATTGTTGTTGAGTCGCTTGGGATCGAACTTGTCGGCCCCTCTTGGGAAGATGCCCAACAGCAGCACCTTGGTGTCGGGGGTTTGTTCCTCAAGGATGTTGAGAATCTCGCCCACTCCTTCGGCGACCTGCTCAGGATCCTGATCAAAGTGCCCCGTGTTGTTCGTGCCGATCATGACGACGGCCGCCTTGGGTTTCTTGTTGTTGAGTCGCTGTCCATGGGTGAGGCGCCATATGATGTGCTCGGTGCGGTCGCCGCCGATGCCGATGTTGAGGGCGTTCCTGTTGCCGTAGTATTTCTCCCACACCTTCTTGCCGCGTCCTTCCCAGCCGTGGGTGATGGAATCACCGATGAAGACGAGATCAGGCTTCGACTGGCGGGTGCGCTGGGTCAGCAGTTGGTCCCGCTCCTTCCAGCGTTGCTCGTCGCCGCGGGTGCCGGGAATCACGGCGGTGTTCACATCGTAGAACTTTCTGAGATCAACGAGGCGCTGCTGGAGGCCTGCGAGGATGTGTGAGTAGTCCGAGTTGTCATGCACGCTGTTCATCTCGTCTGGATCCTTCTCGAGGTCAAAGAGCTGGTATTCGCGGGTCCTTGGGAACCACATGAGCTTGTAGCGGTCGGTGCGGACACCATCATGAAGCTGCACGTTGTGAACGGCGGCATTCTCGTAGTAGGCGTAGTAGATCGCATCTCGCCAGTCGGCCGGGGCCTTGCCGCTGTTCTTGAAGACGGGCACCAGGCTGCGTCCCTGGATGTCGGCTGGAATCGGTGCACCCACGATGTCAAGGAAGGTGGGGGCGTAGTCGATGTTCTGGATCAGGGCACGTGAATCGGATCCGGCTTTGATGACACCGGGCCAGCGGATCAGGAAGGGCATCTTGACGGATTCCTCGAACATCCATCGCTTGTCATACCAACCGTGCTCTCCGAGGTAGAAACCCTGGTCTGAAGAGTAGATCACGATTGTGTCCTCGGTGAGGTTGTTCTTGTCGAGATAGCTGAGGATCTCGCCGACGCCATCGTCAACTGCCTGCACGCTCTTGAGATAGTCGGTGATGTAGCGCTGGTATTTCCACTGGATGATTTCCTTTTCACTCAACTTGCCGGCCTTCATGTCGGCGATGAACTTCTGGTTGCGGGGTTCATACCAGGCGTCCCATTCCTTTTTCTGCTCCGGCGTCATGCGGGCGTATTCCGCATTCTTCACGCGAGACTCGAAGTGTTCCGGAAACGGGTTCTCCCCCTTGAACTTCATGTCGTGCTGCCAATGCATGTGGTTGGCGATGGACATTTCGTTTTCCTTCAGGAGTTTGGTGCGCCCTTCGTAGGAATCGAAAAGGCTGTCAGGCTCCGGGACCGGTGTGTCGCCAAAGAGATCGAAATGGCGCGGATGAGGCGACCAATTGCGGTGAGGTGCCTTGTGCTGGCACATGAGTACGAAGGGCTTGTCCTTGTCCCGGTTTTCGAGCCAGTTGATGGCCTGGTCGGTGATGATGTCGGTGCAGTAGCCGGTGTAGCGCTTGCGCTTGCCGTCCATCTGGATGAAGTCCGGATTGTAGTAGCTTCCCTGTCCAGGGAGGATCTCCCAATAGTTGAAGCCGGTCGGATCCGTGTTGAGATGCCACTTGCCGATGATGGCGGTTTGATAGCCGGCTCCCTGAAGCATCTTGGGAAACGTGGGCTGGGTACCGTCGAATCTGTCTCCGTTGCGGCGAAAGCCGTTGATGTGGCTGTGCTTGCCGGTGAGGATGCAGGCTCGTGACGGACCACAGATGGAA
Organism: uncultured Verrucomicrobiota bacterium; assembly: GCA_964554035.1. Lineage (GTDB taxonomy): Bacteria > Verrucomicrobiota > Verrucomicrobiia > Limisphaerales > CAZKNW01 > CAZKNW01. Next base: position 3,815 of record CAZKNW010000092.1, on the reverse strand, counting down.
TTGGCGCAGAAGGAATTGACGAATCGCGCGCCCTCATTGGCAATCCGGTCGATGTTGGGTGTCTTGTTGATCTTGGAGCCGTAGGCGCCGATGGCCTGGAGGGCGTGGTCATCGCTGAAGATGAAGACGATGTTCGGCCGTTTGGCGGCCTGGGTCACGAGTGTGAAGGACAGCAGGACAGCTGCGAAAAGGAATCGGTGCATGGGATTCATTATTGGGAAAGCCTGTGGGTTTGTCCATGGCCTGCAGGGGAAGAAAAACAGACGTTCCGTCAGCTCGGTTCGGGAGGGAAAACCACCAGGTGCCTGGGGCTGAACTTGAGTGATACGCGGGTGCCTTCGGGGAAGACGCTTCTGGAAAGGACCTCCACCTTCTGTGGCGTCTGGACCTGTATCATCCATCCATTTCCAAGGAAGCGGCTTTCACTGCATACCCCGTGGGCATCCCCGGGGGTGGGCTGGATCTCGATGTCGTCGCATCGGATGCCCAGGACAACCGGATGGTCGGCGTGGGGTTCCCCCTCGGGTTCATTTGCGGGCTCGACGATGATGGGAGGTTCGCCTCCCTCCGGCAGGAAGCACCAATGGCCGTCCTCATGACGGATTCGCCCCTTGATCAGGTTCATGGGGTGCCGACCGACAAAGTGGGCGGTGAACGGGCTTTGAGGCTGGTGGTAGAGCTTTTCCGCGGAATTGCATTCCTCGATCGTCCCGGCGCGCATCACCACCATACGTCCATCCAGCGCAAAGGCTTCCTCCTGATGATGGGTGACCATGATGAGGGTGGTTCCATTCTCGCGGCTTAGATTCCGTATCTTCTGGAGAATCCTGAAACGCGAAAGGCGGTCGCAGTTCGAAAGGGGCTCGTCAAGGAGGAGCAGGGGAGTCGTCGAAGCAAAGCTGCGGGCCAGTCCAGCCGTCTGCCTTTGTCCTGAAGAAAGGGCGTCTGGTTTCTGCGGGAGGAGCGGTTCCAGTTCGAAGCAGGCGATCACGCTGTCCATGGCTTTCCTCTTTTCCTGGGTGGGAAGCTTCCTCCAGTCCAGAGCCAGCCCAAGGTTCTCCGCAACGCTCAGGTGGGGAAAGAGGGCGGTGTCGCAGGGGAGATGGCTCACATGGCGCGAGCGTGACTTGAGGTCTGCCGGTAGGGGGGAGTCGTTCCAGAGGATTTCGCCACGATCCGGAGGATGAAGCCCGGCGATGGTTCGCAGCAGCGTGGTTTTCCCGGAGCCGATGGGACCGATGATGGAAACAAGGAGGCCTTCAGGAATCTCCAGGGAAAGATCGTCCAGGACAGGGACGGGACGTCCTCTTGAATCTGGGAAGGAGGCCGTGAGGTTGCGGATTTCCAGTCCGGGCATTGCTTAAAGGCTCTTGCCCCTGTCCTTCATGTAGGTATCCAGCATCCGCTCTGCGCAGCTTGGGCAGACGCCATGGGTGAATTCCGCCTCGGAGCGGTCACGGATGTAGTCCTCGAACTTGTTCCAGTGGCCGGAGTCCTCATCACGGATCTTCTTGCACTCGGCGCAGATCGGGAGGAGCCCCTTCAGGACCTTGACGGTGGCCAGGGCCTCCTTGAGTTCCTTCATCAGTTTCTCACGCTCCTTCTCCATGCGGTGCTTGTAGAGGGCGATCTCGATGTTGGTCTTCAGTTCCCGCTCCTCGAATGGCTTGAGAATGTAGCCAAAGGGCTCGGTGATCTTGGCACGGTTGAAGGTGGAGTCGTCCGAGTAAGCGGTCAGGAAGATGACCGGGATGTCATGCCTGGAGCGGATCTCGGTGGCGGTCTGGATGCCATCCATGTCCCCCTTGATCATGATGTCCATCATGACCAGGTCGGGCATCGTCTCATCGACCTTGGCGATGGCGTCCTTGCCGTTGGAGCAGACTGCGGTCACGGTGTAGCCCAAGGTTGTCAGGCGGTCCTCAATGTCCGCGGCGACAATCCCTTCGTCTTCCGTAACGAGAATGCGTGCGCTCATGGCTAATCGACAGGGATCTTTCGTTCCTGATCCTCGAAGCGGATCGTGAATTCGGTGCACCCTGCGGTGTTGAACTCAAGATTCCCACCTATTTGTCTCGTCAAGATCCGGACAAGTCTTAAGCCAAGGGAATTCGATGTTTCAATGTTTAATCCATCGGGGATCCCGATCCCGTTGTCACTGACGGTGAGTTTGAAGTTCTTTCCGCCCTCCGGTGACAGGGAAATGGAGATGGTGCCCTCCTTGCCTTCCGGGAAGGCGTGCTTGAGCGAATTGGAGACGAGTTCGTTCAACATCAGCCCCACCGGGATGGCGGTGTCGATGTCGAGGAAGGCCTTGGTGATGTTGGAACTCAGCTTGATGTTGCCCGCGGAGCGATAGCTCTGCATCAGCATGTTGATCAGGCTCTCGATGTATTCCGCGAAGTCGATCCTCGCGAGATCCTTGGACTGGTAGAGCTTCTCATGGATCAGGGCCATGGACTTCACACGGTCCTGGCTTTCACGGAAAAGCTCCTTGCTGACCGCGTCCTTGATGTAATTGGACTGCAGATTGAGCAGGCTCGAGATCACCTGGAGATTGTTCTTCACGCGGTGGTGGATCTCCTGAAGCAACACTTCCTTCTCCTTCAGGGAACGCTTGATCTGGTCATTGGCACGGTTTCGGTCGGTGATGTCGGTCAGGATCCAGATGACGCATTCCTCGCCTGAAAGCTCGATGAGGTCGGAATTGACGAGCGTTTCGCGCACTTCGCCCCTTCGGGTCCTGAAGCCCTTTTCAAGGTTCTTGAGCACCCGTTTTTTCTGGAGTTCCTCCAGGGCAAGCTCCTGGTCCTCGGGGCGGGCCCAGAGGGAAAGCTGGAGCGTGGTCTTTCCGAGAACCTCATGACGTTCATAGCCCAGCCAGGTCGAGCAGGTGTCGTTCATGTCGATGATGCGGCCCTCCCGCAGCGTGGTGATGCAGATGGCCGCCGGGCTGGAGCGATAGATCAGGGCAAACCGTTCCTCGGACTGGCGCAGGGCTTCCTCCGTCCGGCGCCGTTCTGTGACGTCCTCCTGCACGCAGACCCAATACTTGGATCCTGAAACCTCGAGCAGGCTGATCCGGGCATGGGCGGTCAGGATCCTTCCATCCTTGTGCCGGTTGCTCATTTCCCCGATCCAGAAGCCTCCCTCCTTGAGGGCCCGGTTGATTTCCTTGGAAAGACGGGCGTTCTCCTCGCCACTGTAGGTGTTGAGGAGGGAAAGGTGCTGGTTGGTCAGTTCGCCTGCGGAATACCCCAGCATCTTTTCCAGGGCCGGGTTGGTGTAGCGCATGAACCCATACCTGTCCGAGATGCTGACGCCCTCGGTCATGTTGCTGAGCACCTGCGACTGGATCTCGAGCGCCTCGTCACTCCGCTTCTGCTCGGTGATGTCATGGAAGACGATCACGCCACCCCGGATGTTGCCCTGGGAATCATGAAGGGGACGGGCGGACATGGAGACCAGCCTCGGGTCCGCCACCTCGGAAAGCCGCACGCCGATCTCCGCCGAGTTCACGTTTTCACCCCGGATTGCCCGGGCCACGGGCAACTGGTCCGGATGGTAGGGGGTGGACATGTCGGGGAAGTAGAGTCCGTAGCCGATCGGCCAGTCCTTCTTGTTGCTGCTGTGCAGGCCGGGTCCGAGGATGCGTTCGGCAGCCGTGTTGTGCAGAAAGAGTTTCCGGCTGTCGTCGAATACGGCGACGCCATCAGGAATGGAACCGAGGATGGAATTCAGGAAATCCTGCTGGGTGGTGAGGTCCTCAGCCGGACGGCTTCCCTGGTGTAGCGGAAGAAACTGGGCCAGCAGGG
>CAZKNW010000091.1:0-10826 GCA_964554035.1 uncultured Verrucomicrobiota bacterium | reverse complement strand
ATTTGGAATGCCGTCGATGGAACTCAAGCTGTGGTTCCTATGTAAGGATGTTGAAGGAAACACCGAATTCTTTTCTACGGCAGACTCAGCGATCAACGATGGTGGCGATAGGATGGAGGAAAGAACTGTTTTTGCTTCTTTTGACAGGTTTCTGCTTCTCAGAAAGTTCTTTAAGGGTGTCTCTCTTTCCGAGGTTTCGGAAAACCTCAAGGTCTATAGTTTTACCCGGTTCCGGTACGGTTTGCGTGGTATGTTGGGGATTGAACTAGAGGAGGCATTGGAAACCCTTCTCTTTATGGAAAGAACTTGGATTCCTCTTGGTGATAAGGAATCGGCAGCAAGGGTGAGGAAGCTTGGTAAAATCTTGGTCGATGCTGAAAAGTGGAGGCGTCCGGACGAGGTGTTTTCCATCGTTGAGAAACAGGAATTGGAAGCGCTAATTGAGCGATACGTAGGTCAACTGATTCTCAGATGTAGATTCTTCGAACGAAACGATGACGCGGGTGCTGGGTAACAACTATTGGTTGGGACTTGGTTAGTTGTGAACCTCAAGAATCCGACCTCACCCGCTTGATCTTCGCGCCCAGCTTGGAGAGCTTTTTCTCGATCTGCTCGTAGCCGCGATCGATGTGGTAGATGCGGTTCACGGTGGTGGTGCCCTTGGCGACGAGTCCGGCGATGACGAGGGCCGCGGAGGCCCTGAGGTCGCTGGCCATCACTTCGGCGCCACTCATCTTCTTGGTTCCCTGAATGATGGCGCTGGGCCCCTCGATTGAGATGATGGCGCCCAGTCGTGAAAGTTCGGCCGCATGGGTGAAGCGGGCCTCGAAGATCCTTTCTGTGATGACGCTGATCCCGGGCGTGATGCACATCAGGGCCATCATCTGTGCCTGGACGTCGGTCGGAAAACCGGAGTAGGGCTGGGTGGTGATGTCGACGGGTTGAAGCTTCCGCTTGCGGCTGACCTCGATGTCGGGCCCGTTCCTCTCGATGATCACGCCCGCTTCGCGGAGCTTGTCGATGACCGCCTGGAGATGCTCGGGGCGTCCCTTCTTGATGGTGACCTTCCCATCGGTGGCCGCGGCCGCAATCATGAAGGTCGCGGTCTCGATTCGATCCGGGATCACCTCATGCTCGGCACCGTGGAGCTCGGACACGCCTTGGATGGTGATGGTTGGACTGCCGGCGCCCTGGATGTCGGCGCCCATGGCGATGAGGAAATTGGCGAGATCGATGATCTCCGGCTCGCAGGCGGCGGAATCGATGATGGTGGTGCCCGAGGCAAGGGTGGCGGCCATCATGATGTTGGCGGTGCCCAGCACGGTGGGACCACTTCGGCCACCCAGGAAGATCTCGGTGCCCTTGAGCTTCTTGGTGCTGGCCCGGACATAACCTTCCTCAATCTCGATCTTGGCTCCCAACGCACGCAGTCCCTTCAGGTGCAGGTCGACCGGACGGGTCCCGATGACGCAACCACCGGGCATGGACACAGCCGCCTTCCGAAGGCGGGAGAGCAGGGGGCCCAAGATGCAGATGGAGCCACGCATCTTGCGGATGAGTTCATAGTCGCCGAATCCCTTGATCTTGCGCGCCTCGATGGTGACGGTGTTTCCGTCGACCTCCACCTTGGCGCCCAGAGAGGAAAGGATCTCGGCCATGAAGCCGATGTCGCTCAACTTTGGGACGTTCCTGATGACGCACTTCTCCGGGGTGAGCAGGGCCGCCGCCATGAGGGGGAGGACGGCATTCTTGGCTCCGCTGATCTGCACATCTCCCTTGAGGGGGGAGCCACCCTGGATTTCAAAGCTGAACATGTCTTGTTTTCGGGGACTGGATTGGGGCTTGGGCGGGAATCATCCCGTGCCATGCGGCCTGCTGGCAACCAAGAACCGGTCCTTGCCTGAAAAATCCGGTTTCAACGAGATGTTCTGCCATTCAGAGCTCCTGAAGACCGCCTCGAGTTCAGGCCCTTGTCCGTCACCAAACTCCAGCATGATCCGGCCACCTTCGTTCAGGCATGGCGGTGCGTCTTCAGCCAGGGAGCGATAGAAATCCAAGCCATCGTCACCCCCATCGAGTGCCAGTCGTGGATCATGGTCGCGGACCTCAGGATCCAAATCCTGGATGTCCGCACTCGGGATATAGGGCGGATTGCTGACGAGAAGATCGAGGTCCTTGAACTTCGAAAGGCTCTTGAGTCCGTCCTGATTGAGGAATTTGATGCGGTCGGTCAGTTGATGACGTTCGGCATTGGACCGGGCCACGGAAAGTGCCTCACTGGAAACATCCACCGTGGTGATGGAGCAATCGTTGGCCTGATGAGCGACCGCGATCGCAAGGCAGCCGCTGCCCGTTCCAATCTCCAACACCTTTGTCGGGCGCTGGAGGTCCTTGAGGAAGTTCGCCGCCAACTCGGCCAGTTGCTCGGTCTCGGGACGAGGGATGAGCACGTGCGGGTTGACGTCGATGCGTAGGCCGCAGAACTCGGTATAGCCGATGATGTGCTGAAGGGGTTCTCGACGGCCGCGACGTTGGATGGCCTCACGAAGGGCCTGGGTCTGGGAATCGTCGAGTTCCCTTCCGAACTCCATGTAGAGCTGAAGGCGGGGAATCTTGAGAATCTCCTCGAGAAGCAATTCGACATTCAGGCGGGCGGATTCCACCCCCTTCTCCTCGAGGAAGGAGGCGCCTTTCTGGATGGCTTCAAGCAGCTTCAAGCTCAGGAAGGCAGGAAGTCCAGCTGGATGATGCCTGCCCGGCGAAGGCCCTCCGCGACGAGGATCAGCACCCCGACGAGCAGCATGGCCCTCAGTGCCCACTTGGAGAGCTTGAGAACGATCTGGCCAATGAACCAGATGGCGATCATGCCGACGCCGACGTAAACGAGAATGGGGATCTCGGAAAAATCCATCGCTGCTTACTCCATCGGTTTAAGGGTCATCGGATCCCTCAATGGGACACGTGTCACCTTTCCTCCCACGAGGTCCGGCAGTTTCACGTCATGGTCGGGGTGCCCCTTGAGGATCTCCTCGGCGTCCCCTACGACCAGTATCACAACCTTGTCCGGGGTGAGGTATTTCTTCGCCACCCGCTGGACCTCCTTGATGGTGACCGCCTCGATCTTGTCGCGGAAGGTGTTCCAGTAGTTGGGATCCTCGGCATGGCGTCCCGTGAATTCATCGTCCAGAAAGGTTCCAGCGATCTGCGACTTGGTGGAGAAGGTCTGGGGGAAGGTGTCGATGAAGGAGCGCTTGGCGACGTTCAGTTCCTCCTCGGTCACAGGCTCCTTGCGGATGCGCTCAATTTCCTCGAGGACGATGGAGGAGGCGTAGGCGACCGTCCGGGACTTGGACTGGAATCCCGCCATGAAGATGGAGGGGAAGTAGGTGCCGCCGGGGAAATGCGAACCGGCCGAGTAGGCGAGTCCCTCGTCGGAACGGACGCGATTCATGATTCGTGAAGTGAAGCCGCCGCCGCCCAGGATGTCGTTCATCACCCGGATGGCGAAGAAGTCCGGATTGTCCCGCTGGACACCGGGCATGAGGATGTTGACCCGGCCCTGGTTCACGTCCTTGTTGACGAGGTAAAGCCCTGGGTCAGCGAAGGAGATGTTCGTTGGAATGGCGGGCGGGGTCTTTCCCTTGATCGGCCAGCCGGAAAAGAGCTTCTCCAGCTTCTGCTTCATTTCGTCCTTCTTGAAGTCGCCATTCACGGCGATCATGAAGTTGCCCGGATGGAACCATTCCTTGTGGAAGGCCACCATGTCCTCGCGGGTGATGGCGTTGATGGAGGCCTCGGTGGTGTGCTCGTTGGTGAAGAAGTCCTCACCTCGTGTCAGGAAACCACGTTCCCTTGCCTCGATGCTCCGTGAGTCATCGTTGCGCTGCTTCATGGACTGCAGCATCTGGGACTTCACGAGCTGGATCCGGTCCTCCTCGAAGCGGGGCTGCGTGAGGATCTGGCGGAGCAGGCTGAGGCCCTCGTCGGTATCCTTGGAAAGGAGGTTGATCCCGACGCTGCCGCTGTAGTCCCCGATGGAGGAACCGACCTGGGCGGCGAGGAAGGCGGTGTGTTCCTCGAACTCCTGGGCGCTTCGTTCGCCGACGCCACCTTGGGTCAGGAGCCTGCCGGTCATTGAGGAAAGTCCCTCCTTGCCCTTGGGATCCAGGTATTGGCCGGTCCGGATCATCACCTGGAAGTTGATGAGGGGCAGCTCATTGTCCTGGACCAGGTAGGCGACGGGGCCTGAATTGAGTTCCACGCGGTAGTCCCCGGGCTGAGGTGGATCATACTTGAGTTCCCTTACGGGGAGCTTCTCTGGCCGGTCCGGGATCTCTGATGCCTGGCTGGTCAGTCCAAGCATGCATCCGATCAATAGGGTGAGTAGGGCTCTCATGAATTCAAATTCTCTGGGTTATTTCTCTGCCTTCAGTTCCTTGATGCGCTTCTCTATGAGCGATCTGTAGATCCTCATCATCTGCTTTTCATTGTCATCCTTGGGGGACTGCCCCTCCATCTGGGTGAGGGCCTGCTGGAGGTTGTCGACGCTGGTTTCCTGCTGCATCTTGCCCGAGATCATGCGGACGAGGGACTTCTGCTCGGCGCTCAGTCCGGTCAGCAGCGGATCCTCCTCCTTCGCCCCTTCCTTGCGGGTGTAGATGGCCACGGCGCGTCCGTCCTCGATGAAATACTTCTTCACCACGCGCTGGATGTCCTCTGCGGTCACGGATTGGTAGCGTGGTCCCCCGTCGTTGATCTCGTTCCAGTCGCCGAGTCCCTCGTAGAAGATCAGCTGGATCATGATGGAGAAGTTGTTGGCCAGCTTGCGGTACTCATAGGCGGCGAAGTTGTTTTTCACCTTCTGGATCTCACGGTCCGGGACGAGTTCCTCCTTCAGTTTCTCAAGCTCGGCATAGATGGCCTGCTCAAGATCTTCGGGCGTTGTGCCATCCTTGGCCTCGGCGCTGATGTTGAAGGCACCGGCCCACTTGCGCTGGTCCTGTCTTGCCGAGACGGAGGTGGCGATCTTCTTGTCGAGGACCAGACTCTTGTAGAGACGACCGGTCCGGCTGGAGAGGACTTCGGCCAGAACCTCGAGTGCGTAGGAGTCCGGGTGGCGGAAGGGGACGGCGTGCCAGAGGATGTCGACCTGGGGATTGGCCTCCACCTCGGCGAACATGCGCTTCTCGATCTTCTGTTCCAGCTCGAGCGTGATCACGTCCGGTGCATCGACAGTGCCCTTGGGGATGCGGCCGAAGTATTTCTCCACCATGGGAAGGGCCTGTTCCGGGCTGAAGTCACCCACCAGGACCAGGGTGATGTTCTGTGGAGCATAATATTTGGCGTAGAAATCATCCGCCTGCTTTTTGCTGATGGCAGGGATGTCGGAAGGCCAGCCGATCACCGGCCAGTGGTAGGGGTGCGAGACCCAGAACATGGATTCGAACTGTTCCTCATACTGCCCGAGCGGTGTGGCCTCGGTGCGCATCCTGCGCTCCTCGAACACGACATCGCGCTCCGCATAGAACTCGCGGAACACCGGACGCAGGAGGCGCTCACTTTCCATCCACATCCAGAACTCAAGGCGGTTGGAAGGGACGGTGATGAAGTAGCCCGTCAGGTCATGGGTAGTGAAGGCGTTCATGCCGGAGGCGCCCGCCGCCGTGTAGACCTTGTCGAACTCGTTCTTCACCAGGATCTCGCGTTGGGCCTCGATGAGCTTCTTGAACTCCGCGGCCAGTTCCTTGTAGCGGTCGGTCTTGGTCTCAGGATCGCGGAGATCCTCGATCTTTCCCTCCCTCCACATCTGTCTCATGTGCGCCTCCTCCTGTCTCATCAGGTCACGGACGCGCTCCTGTTCGGCAATGATCTGCTGGTCCTTCTCAAAGTCGGTGGTGCCCAGGGTGGGGGTGCCCTTGAACATCATGTGCTCGAAGAGGTGGGCGATGCCGGTGATGCCGGGACGTTCGTTGGAGCTGCCGACCTTGGCCACCCAGCCTCCGGAGATCGAGGGTTCGCCCGTGCGCTGGAGCATCAGGAGCGTCATCCCGTTGGGCAGTGTCTTTTCGATGACCGGGACCTGTTGGGCGGTCAACGGGCGGGGAAGCCCCAGCAGGAGCAGCGTGCCAAGGCAGAGGGGAAGAATGCGGTTAGTCATGACAAATCTGGACTCGGAAACAGTGCTGGGAGAGTAGAACCCATCTCACGATTGGTAAACACCCGCTTTGGTGCGGAAGGCGTTTTTCTAGGCGGTTTCGGCGAGGCTCTCCGGGTGGCGCACTGGCATCGATTCCGCTACAATAGGGCAAGTCGTAGATGAGAAACGCCCTTTTCCTGATCCTGATCCTGCTTCTTCCGGTATCAAGCCGGGGCTATGTCTGGGACCTGGATTCGCAGGCCCAGCCGAGAAGGTGGAAGGTGACCACGCCGCATGCCTCCATTCCGGCTACCAGCTTCAACCGGGATAACGGGGCGATCCGCTATTACGTCGGGCAGGCAGGTTACTCCGTCACCAATACCGCGGCGGAGATCAATGCCGTCCATGCCTCCTTCGCCCAATGGTCCTCGGTTCCCGGGACGGGGGTGAAGTTCGAGTTTGGAGGGCTGCTCCCGGGAAATCCGGTCATCGACTACTCCGATGGAACCAACGCCGTCTTCTGGGCCAGGAATTCCACGCTCGTCAACAATGGGGAACCTTCCGGCGGCACGCTCGACATCAGTGGCTCGCTGGGGTTCGCCTTTCCCAATGTGGTGGACGGAACCACCGAACTTGCGGAATGTGACATCGTGCTGAATGGAGTCGACTTCGTCTGGTACACCGACCGCCTGACGGATCGCACCGGAAGCTCGGAATACCTGATCGAGGGCACGATGGTCCACGAGATAGGGCATCTTCTCGGGCTTTCGCACACGCCGATCGGCTCGGCATCCATGTATTGGACCGGGCAGCGTGACAACCTCACGCAGCAGGCGGGACTTTCCAGCGATGAGATCTCGGTCATGCAGGGTTACTACGGTGATGGTACCATGGCGAACGTGCTGGGCAGTGTGTCTGGAACGGTGACCATGAGCGGTTCCGCGGTATACGGGGCGGCGGTGATTCTGTCGGATGCGAACGGGGCCGTGGTGGCCGCAGCGATGACGGATGGGATGGGGAACTACCAGATCGATGCCGTTCCAGCCGGGAATGGTTCCGTACGGGCCGTGCCCTTGGATCCGCCTTCCGGGGTGGTGCTGATCAACGGTCCGAGAATCTCGAGTGACTATCAGGTGGCGAACACGGCCTTTTCCCCAAGTGCCTCGGTGGCGGTTACGGTGGTTGCCATGCAGGATGCCCAGGCAAATCTGACCGTGACTCCGGGGCGGACTGGCTTCCACATCACGCATGTTCTTCCCAATGGAGGTGGAGGCCCTCGCACGGCCGCGACCTTTGTCCACCCTTCGGAGTCGCCCATCCTCATCGGAGTGGCCCTGCCTTTCGGGATGACCTCGCAGACCGTGCTTGATGTCCTGGGCACGGGCGTCAGCGTCGGGGCCACCGATCTCAACACCACCACCTTTCCCGGATACTCCTTCCTGACTGCCATGCTGACCCTGGATCCCAACGCGGTTCCCGGCATGAGGACCCTGCGCCTGACGGAGGGAATCGACTCTGTCTACGCCAACGGATTCCTTGAGATCATTGGAGACCAGGAGGATTTCAACTTTGACGGTGTGGATGATGCCTTTCAACGGACCTACTTCGATCTCTGGACCTCGGCGGAAGCGGGGCCGGATGCGGATCCTGACGACGATCAATTTCCCAACCGCTCTGAAAGCATTGCAGGAACCCATCCCAAGAACGCCCAGTCCCGACTGCAGGTTGACGAGGTGATCCGAACAATGACCGAAACCACCGTCCGATGGCAGGCTGTCTCTGGGAAACGCTACCAGCTTTCCTACAAGGATACCCTGGAGGATCCCATGTGGCAGAACGTCGGGGTAGAAGTCACCGCCAGTTCGAGTGTGGGCGAGGCCATCGATGCCACCGCGGCAGGGCAGGCGCGGTTTTACCGGGTGATGGTGGTGGAGTAGGGAGGCACGGAGATCGTAATTCCCTTGAGGACCCATTCATTTTGTTGGGGTATTCTCCGGGGTGGCATGTTGGAGTCCACGCTTTAGCGTGTTTTCGGATGTTCCTTGGATTCTGTGAGCGCAGACAACCTGAACAGACTGTGTGATAACTCTCCGAATGGGAGCGAGACGCTCCCGTAACTGGCAGACGGGACGTCCGCCACCACAGTTTTTGGGCCATTTCTCTAGGATCGTGGTGGTTGGCGTCTCGCCTGCCGGTCATTGGGGCGTCCCGCCCCGAGTTTTCACACAACCTGAAGGTTGGACTCCAACCCTGATCACTCGCGTCTTCGGGAGATATCGTTTCCGTTCTCTTCAACAATCTGTGGGCCCTCTGAATCTGTGGCAAGTTCTTGGAATCAGATGAACCGGATGGTCAGGGGGTAGCGGTAAAGCACGCTATCTGAGGCTTTCACCGCCGCCATGATTGGAAAGATCACGCCGATGGCGGCAACGATGGGAACCAGGATGATGCCAACAACGGCCAACAGGGAAAGTCCTGCGATGAAGGCGTAGATGTAGAGGCTGATGTGGAAGTTGAGCGCTTCCTTGGCGTGTTCAGCAATCTTGGGAGAATCCTCCTTCTTCACCAGGTAAACGATCAATGGCAGGAGGATGCCGACGCCCAGGAACACTGAAAGATGGGAGAGGACAATCCACATTTTCTCGTCGCTGGTAATCTGGCTGATGGTGGGCGGTGTTTCTTGTGTGCTCAATCTGCTGGCTCCTATCTGGGTTCTGAAATCACCATAACAGGTGCCCGTTCAAGCTCAAGGGCAGGCGGGGTGCTGAATAACGCCCCTTCAAGGCTTAAGGATTTCGGGTTAGGGACACCGGGATGGCACCCGGGACTATATGAGTTGACTGCCCTGGAGTCGGTGGGTGTGTTGGAGTCCACGCTTTAGCGTGTTTCGGGTCCCCATTGGCGATTGATAGCGAAGACAACCTGAAGGTTGGACTCCAACCCTGCGCCTCAGCGCCTCTGCTGGAAAACAGCTGAAGCTAAACCGAGTGATGTTGGTGTAGTAGGGGGCACTCGCAGAGGGCGTTGGTCCCTCCAGGACCGTTTCGCCATGAGTTGCTGACCCCGGGTTGGCGCCCGGAGCTACAATCGCAGACTCCTTTGGAGTTGGTGAAGTGGGATGCACGGGAGCTTTCCCTCCACCTATTTGTTACTTGTTGAAGGACTTGGCGAAGTCCTCGTTGGAGACTTCCTGCACCTTTTTCTCGTGGGTCGAGTTGGCGATGAGCTCGTTGAGCTTGGCCTCGTAGGCGGCGCTGTCCATGGGAAGCTCGACGGTTTCGCCGATCAGTGAGGAGTAGAGCATGACATTGGCGAGTTCCACGGAATGGATGCCCTGCGGGCCGGGTGCAATGAGTTCGCCACCGTCGAGGATGACGTCCACGAAATTCTGCATGAAGGTGCGATGCGGGGCATCGGCGCTGCCGAAGGGAATATTGATGTCCCAGACCTCAGGCTTCATGAAGCCGATCTTGGAGGTCTTGTTCCACTCCACCATGTCGACCTCGTTGCGTGTGAAGGAGAGCTTGTCGTTCTCAAGCACGATCCTGCCCTTGGTCCCTGCGATCTCAAAGCGATTGGTCCCGGGTGTCTCTCCAGTGGAGCTGATGAAGACGCCGGTGGCACCGTTGGGCCAGTCCATGTAGATGCTGACATTGTCCTCGACTTCGATATCGTGATAGCGGCCCAGCTGGCAGAAGCCACGAACGGACTTGGGCATGCCGACCAGCCATTGGAGGGTGTCCAGCTGGTGAAGGCATTGGTTGAGAAGGACGCCGCCGCCTTCGCCCTTCCAGGTCGCACGCCAGCCGCTGCTCTGGTAGTAGGCCTCGGAGCGGAACCAGTCGGTGATGATCCAGTTGATGCGGACAATGTCGCCGAGTTCACCGTCCTGGATGAGTTTCCGTATCCGGGCATAACGTGGCTCGACCCGGAGCTGGAACATGGCCGCAAAGGCCTGGTCCGGATGCTTCTCGGCGCAGGCGATGAGGCGTTCCGCATCCGCCTTGTGGGCGGCAATCGGCTTCTCGACCATGACGTGAAGCCCGGCTTCGAAGGCCGCGATGCCCAGGGTGGAATGCTGGTAGTGGGGCGTGGCGATGACGATCGCATCGATCTCTCCCGAGGCGATCATTTCCTCGCCGGATGCGAAGACCTTGACGCCCTTTTCCTTGTAGCTGTCCAGCTTTCCAGGAGAGGTGCTTCCCACTGCGGTGAGTTCAGCGCGTGGGACTTCGTTCTTGAGCAGGTAGGCGGCGTGATATTGCCCCATGTTGCCCATGCCAATGATGCCGATCCGGACTTTTTCCATGGTGGGTGCGGAGTCTAGACATCGCAGGATGGAGGCGCAAGTTTGGGCGGAGAGCTCTGCAGCGATTGGAAGCGGAGGATGGTTCTTGTGCGGATATGGGCACAAGAAAGGGACAGCCGGTGAGGACTGTCCCTTTCAAAACGGATGGCGGGTTCCGTCAGCGGTTCAGGACATCGGCCCGGAGTGTTTCGGCGGCACCGGCGACTTCCGCGATGAGCTCATCCGCCACACCCATTTCCTTGAGCGTGGCACCGAGGTTCTCGATCACGGCGTCAAAGTGGGAGTCGTTCAGCCCCATTTCCTCGACGAGCCGCTTGTGGGCCTCGCGCATGGATTTGCCGGGGTAGGCATCGCGTCCACCAAAGGCGAACTTGAGGAAAT
>CAZKNW010000090.1:0-10919 GCA_964554035.1 uncultured Verrucomicrobiota bacterium | reverse complement strand
CACGCCCGAGGCAATGATCGCCTTCAGATAGGTCGCGGCCGATTCCAGTTCATCGGCAAAGACAAGGGTATTGAAGGTCACATAGCCGCGGACGCCACGACGATGCAGGAACCGCATCAGGTCCGGCAGGTCGGCCATGGTGAAGTTGTGCGCCCTCATCCTGGCGTTGAACCTCTCGAGCCCGAAGTAGATCGCATCCGCGCCATTCTCCACCGCGGCACGGGCACACTCCCAATCGCCGGCAGGCGCCAGCAGTTCCGGTCTTTCAGTTCTTGAATCCTGGTCCGACATCAGTTCCTTTCCTCCACACGGATGTTGCGGAATTCGGCCGTCACCCGGCCACCCTGCTCCGCCCAGGTCTCAAGGATGATTCTTCCATCATCCCTGCGATCGAGGAGCCTCGGGTCGGTCACCCGACAAGTGACCCGGCCATCCAGCTCATGGGTGATCTGGCTGCCGTCCACCTGAATCCGCATGCGGTGGATCTCGCCTGCCTGGACCGAGGGGAGGTCTGCTCCCAAGGCCTCCACAAACTCCGCTTCACGGCTGCCTCCCGTTGGATCCAGCCGAGCATGTTGTCCCGGCGATATCAGGCCGAACCACGAATCATAAACTTCCCCATTACCTCCAGCCCGCAGTGGCGTCCCCCTGCCCGCCACCATGATTCCTTCGCTGTCCTCGAGATTTTCCGAACGATAGAACAGCCCGAAGTTGGCCGAGCCTTCAATCATTCCCACCTGCCGAAACTCGAAGGTGAGGACAAAGTCACCTGGAAAACGATCCGCCATCATCAGGAAGGAACGTCGTGTTTCACCTTCCGCAAGATCCGCACCACTCAACCTTCCCACGATCCATTCCCCCTGCTGCGACCAATGACTGGAACTCCCGCCCCAGTCCCTATTCTCCTCACGATTGAAACTCCTACCCCGTCCCCGCCTTGTATCCACGTAAAATGAGGCACCACCCGTGGAAAGCTCCGCCGTCCCATCCGCACCAGAGGTCATGGGTTCATCGCCTCCGTTTCGGTTGATGAGCAAAAGCCCGACCAACAGCAGCACGGCAACGGCTCCGACAATCAAACCCTTCCTTCCCTTGGACACCGAGGCCTCCGCATGTTCGACCGCGCCTTCATCGAGATAGACAGTGGCAGGCTCCACGAAAGTCGAATCCTCATCACCCTCTACGAACTCTTCGACCGGCTCCACAGAACGTTGTGTCGGCGGGCGACTCATGAAGACGGATCCCCCAATCGGAAAGCCCAGGCGCTCCGCCACCGACATTGCCGAGTCGGGCCGACCCTCCGGATCCTTGACCAGGCAATCCATGATGACCTGCTGGACCTCTTCAGGAACCTCATTCCGCACTTCCCGTTCGGCCAGCCGTTCCGGAATGGAAACCGGGGCCACATTCAGGATCTGGTGCGAGATGTCACCGGAGTGAAACGGAGGCTTTCCCGTGAGCAACTCATAGAGGCTGGCGCCCAGCGCGTAGATATCGTCCGCCACCCGAGGCGTCCTGCCCTCCAGCTGCTGGGGACTCATGTAGGCAGGGGTGCCACTGACGCCCATGTCGCGGCTCATCCGGCTGAGGGAATCCGTGGCGGTGGCGGACAACCCAAAATCCGCCAGCTTCAGTCGTCCCCTCGAATCCAGCATGAGATTTCCTGGTTTGAGATCCCTGTGGATGATTTTTTCCTCATGGGCATGTGCGAGGGCCTCGCACCATTGCCGGACAATGACCTCCAGTTCATCCCAACGGAAGACGCGGTCCGTTTGTTCCACCTGAAGCTGCGAAAGGTTTTTCCCATCGACGAATTCCATGCAGATAAAGGGAAGTTCGTCGGGATGATGGTAGAAATCGTGGATGCGGATGATGTTGGGATGGGTGAGCCTCCGGCTTTTCAAGGTCTCCCGGCGCATGTCGTCCAGCGCTATGGGATCACTCTGGATCCCCTTGGGGAGAAACTTCAGGGCGACCTTTTCATCCAGCTCCCGGTCCAGTGCCAGCCAGACGCCCCCCATGCCGCCCTCACCAAGGCGACGGATCAGCTCGAACCGTTCGCCTCCGACGGCCCTGCCTTCCCTGAGTTCATCTGCGGGTTCCGCTGACACGCGCCGATTAGAACCTATCTTGTAACCAGTTTCCAGTGCATGCCGTTTGAAACGCAATGGTCCTCTGGAGCACCAGTTCCCCTCCCAAGCCAAGATCACGGAAACATGCAACGTGGTTGTTTACCCGCGTGGGGAATGGATCTAGTCTCCTGACCAATTGATCCATGCGCCTTGTCCTATCTAGAGTCCTGATCCTCCTGCCGATCCTGATCCTGGCAGCCTGCCGGTCGCCAAAGAGTCAGCTCTCCAAGCTCGAAGTCGAGCTTCCAGGCCTCTATTCCACCACAAGCCGGACGAATCTTGTGGAGGGTTGGCTGGAAACCTTCGGGGATGAAAGACTGATGGAACTGATCAAGGAGGCACAGGACCACAATCACGACCTCCAGGCCGCGGGGGCAAGGCTCCTCGCCTCCCATGCCCAGACCCGCATCGCGGGAGCAGGACAGCTCCCCACCCTTTCCGGCAGGGCCAGCACCGCACGCAACAAGCGCAATGCCGCCAGCGGCTTCCGCATCGCGTCCAGCCGCAACGACCAGATCGACCTCGGACTGACCTTTGCCTGGGAACTGGACCTCTGGGGCAAACTGGCAAACCGGACTTCCGCAGCCACCGCGGAATTCCAGGCCGTCGAGGCGGACCTGCGTAATGCAAAGCTGTCCCTGGCAGCCAACACGGCCAAGGCCTGGTTCAATGCCGTGGAATCCGAACTCCAACTGCGCCTCGCCGCAAGGACGACCAGGAGCTTTGAGGAGAATCTCGAGGTCGTGGAGCAGGAATTCCAGAGGGGTATTCGCGAAGCTCTGGACTTGAGACTTACACGGGCCAACGCCGCCAGCGCCAAGGCCTCCCTTGAATCCCGCAGGCGCCAACGTGACGCCAGCGCCCGGCAACTGGAAGTCCTGCTCGGGACCTACCCGGCCAACCTGGTCAACGTGACCACCAACCTTCCCACCATCGAGGCCGATGTCCCCACCGGGATTCCTTCAGACCTGCTTTATCGGCGTCCTGACATCGTGGCGGCAGAAAGGCGCGCAGCAGCCGCGATGGAACGCTTCAAGATCAGCCGCAAGGACATGCTTCCAACCGTCAGCATCAGCACCACCGGGGGAACATCGACCAGCCAGCTCAAGGACATCTTTGACCTCAGGCAGAATGTATGGTCCCTCGCCGCGAATGCCACCCAGCCCTTCTTCCAGGGAGGAAGGCTTCGTGCCGCAAGGAAACAGGCGGAGGCCAACTACCTTGCACTGCTCCAGGACTTCAACCAGACCGCTCTGGAGGCATTCCAGGACGTGGAGACCACACTCGCGGCGGAGGCCTACCTCAAGGGGCAGGAAGCCGCCCTGGCCATCTCCTCGACCGAGTCCGGTGAGGCCGAGTCCATCGCCTGGTCCCAGTATCGCCGCGGTCTGGTCGACATCATCACCGTGCTTGAGGCACAGCGCCGCTCGGTCTCAGCACAAAGTGCCCTGATCACCATCCGGAACCAGCGCCTTCAAAACCGGGTGGATCTCCACCTTGCCCTAGCGGGCGATTTCGAATCGCCAGCCGTTGACCTGGCCGGAAAAGAGCCTGAGCAGAAGCAACCATGAAACCGTTCCGTATCATCCTCCTCCTGATTCCCGCCGTCTTCCTCTACATGGGGTGGAACCGTTATCAGGCATTGGTCAATTCCAAGCCGGAACCCAGGAAATGGGGAGCCCCGGCCGCCCAGACCCACGTGGATGCCCAACGCCTCTCCACCACCAATTTCCCTGTCATCATCCGCAGCCAAGGTACGGTGCAGCCCCGCACGGAAAGCACCTTGATCCCCCAGGTGGCCGGCGAGGTCCACTGGACCGCTCGTTCCTTCAACGAAGGTGGATTCTTTGAGGAAGGCGACATTCTGGTGAAACTGGATCCCTCCGACTACAAGACCTCGGTCGAGATCGCCCAAGCTGCACTTGTCCAGGCCGAGGCCAACCTCAGGGTCGAGGTGGCGCAGAGCGAACAGGCATGGGAGAACTGGAAGCGACTGGGAACGGGTGGAACCCCAAATCCCCTTGTCGTCCGCGAACCCCAGGTGGCCGAGGCCAAGGCCGCTGTCACAACTGCCAAGGCTCGTGTCGACCAGGCGGAGAGAGACCTCGACAGGACCATCATCAAGGCACCCTATGCAGGCCGCATCCTGGAACAACTGGTGGACGTCGGACAGTTTGTCTCCTCAGGGACCATCCTTGCCCGCATCTACGCAATCGATTACGTCGAGATAAGGCTTCCACTTTCCGGCCGTCAGCAGGGCTACGTCGATCTCCCCATCTCCTACCGGGGGGAACAGACCCAGAATCGCGACGACCTCCCGGTCGTCACGCTCAAGGGGAATACCTTGGGACGGGAGATCCGCTGGCAGGGAAGAATCATTCGGACTGAAGGCGCCATCGACACCCGGAGTCGACAGCTTTTCGCGATCGCACAGGTCGATGATCCCTACGGTCGCAAGACGTCTTCGATTGCCCCGTTGAAGGTCGGGCAGTTCGTGGAGGCAGAGATCGAGGGAACAACCCTCGAAAAGGTATTCGCGATTCCCCGCAGCAGCATCCGCCAGGATCGTGAGGTTCTCATCATCAACGATGGCAACCAGGTGAACCGCCGCCCCATCGAGTCCATCTTCAAGGATGGCAACGTCGCGCTTGTCCGGAACGGACTCAAGGAAGGCGAGTTGCTTTGCCTGACCGCCCTCCCCTACGCAGCCGACGGCGCCATGGTCGTTCCAACCATTGATGGAGAAGGAATCCGCATGCTGGAAAGCCAGAAGCCCAAGGGCCGCCCAGGTGGTCCGGGCGGAGGTGGAGGGGGCAAACCGGGTGGCCCGAGTGGCGGCAAGCCCTCTGGAAAGCCTGACAGCAGTTCGACCGACAGGGGACCATCAGGTTCCCAACCCCAACAACAAGCCAAGCCATGATCGCCTGGTTCACACGCAACGGGGTCGCGGCAAACCTGCTCATGGTGAGTATTCTCTTCGCGGGTTTCATCGCAGCAACGCGAAGCATCCCCACCGAGGTTTTTCCGGAATTTGAACTCGATGTGATCGAGATCGGGGTCGAGTACCGAGGCTCCACCCCGTCCGAGGTGGAAGAGGCGGTAGTGATCCGCATTGAGGAGGCCATCCAGGATCTGGAAGGCATCAAGCAGATCACCTCCTCATCCGCCGAAGGCGCCGGTGCCGTCAGCGTCGAGGTCGAGAAGGGCTACGAGGCCCGGGAGCTTCTGGAGGACATCAAGAACCGGGTGGACGCCATCAACACCTTCCCTGACGAAACCGAAAATCCCACCGTGCGCATTGCCCAGAGAAGTGGTGCGGTGATCACCGTCGTCCTGTCGGGCAACCTCGCTGAGGCGGACCTGCGAACCCTCGGCGAACATGTCCGCGACGAGATTGCCGACCTGCCCAAGGTCACCCAGGTTTCACTGGGAGCCGTTCGGCGCTATGAAATCGCGATTGAGGTCTCGGAACAGACGCTCCAGCAATACGGACTGACCCTTGATGAGGTGGCGCGGGCCATCTCCAGCTCTTCCATTGACCTGCCTGCAGGCAACATCAAGACCAGCGCCGGTGAGGTCCTGCTTCGCACCAAGGGCCAGGCCTACGTCGGCAAGGACTTTGAGGAGATTGTCCTGATCACGCGTGAGGACGGGACACGCATCACGGTCGGAGACATTGCCGATGTGCGGGACGGCTTTGAGGAGGAACCCCTGGTGGCCACCTACAACGGAACCCCCTGTGTCATGATCAATGTGTCGCGGGTGGGTGACCAGAATGCCATCGAACTGGCCAACATCGTGAAGGAATACATGGCACAGGCGGGAAGCAAGCTCCCACCCGGGGTCGAGCTTTCCTTCTGGAACGATCGTTCAAAGATCGTGAAAGGACGTCTCGACGTGCTGATCAAGAGTGCCTGGCAGGGTGCCATCCTCGTGGTCGTCCTGCTCGCGCTGTTCCTTCGTCCCGCGGTTTCCCTATGGGTCTTCCTGGGCATCCCTGTCTCCTTCGCAGGTGCAGTCGCACTCATGCCGCTGGTGGGGGCCACCTTCAACATCTTCAGCCTCTTCGCCTTCATCCTTGTGCTGGGCATCGTGGTCGACGACGCCATTGTTACCGGCGAGAACATCTTCATCCACCTCCAGAAAGGAACGGACGGCACCAAGGCAGCCATCGAGGGTGCCGAAGAAGTTGCCATGCCCGTAACCTTTGGTGTGTTGACAACCATCGCCGCCTTCGTCCCCCTGCTGATGATCGAGGGCACCCGAGGCAAGATCTTCGCCCAGATCCCGATGATCGTCATCCCGGTGCTTTTCTTTTCCCTCATCGAGTCGAAGTGGATCCTTCCAGCCCATCTCAAGCACCTGTCTACCGGCAGGAAGGAGACAGACGACCTGAACATCCTTTCACGCTTCCAGAGGTTCTTTGCCGACGGGCTCGAGTGGGTGGTCCGGACGATCTACGCGCCCTGTCTGGAAATGGCATCACGACACCGCTACATCACGCTTTCAGTCTTCATTTGTTCCGCCTTCATTGTGCTGGGGCTGGTTGAGGGCGAACGGATCCGCTTCAATTACTTCCCACGCGTTGCCAGCGAAACGGCCACGGCCAGTCTCCAGATGCCATTGGGCACCCCTTTTGAGATCACGGACGGGCACGTCCTGCGCATTCGTGACGCCGCAAGGGCGCTTCAGGCCAAGTACACCGATGCCGAGACCGGCAACCCGCTCATCCAGAACATCATCGCCGTGGCCGGTTCCTCAGGGGTCACACGCGGCGGTGGACCGAGAGGCGGCAGCGGCGTCACGGGGCAATCGCACGTGGGCGAGGTCTCTTTCCGGATCATGCCTCCCGAGGAAAAGGAAAACCTGCTCAAGGACCCCGAACTCATCAACAAGGACAACAATGACCTTGTGAATGAATGGCGGACCATGATCGGCCCCATCCCCGGTGCCAAGGAGCTGAACTTCCGCGCGGAGATCGGCCGGGGGGGCAATCCCATCGACATCGCGCTCATGAGCCAGAGCTTTACCGACCTCGACAAGGTGGCCAAGGCCACCAAGGCCAAGCTGGAAACCTACCAGGGCGTCTTCGACATCACCGACACCTTCGAGGATGGCAAGCAGGAGGTGAAGCTGGACATCAAACCGGAAGCCGAACTGCTCGGCATCACCATGACCGACCTCGCTCGTCAGGCCCGCATGGCCTTCTTCGGACAGGAGGCCCAGCGCATCCAACGCGGGCGTGAGGACATCCGTGTGATGGTACGCTATCCCGAGGAAGAACGTCGTTCCCTCGCCAATCTGGAATCAATGAACATCCGGACCCAGGACGGCATGGAAGTGCCCATCTCCGCCGTTGCCGACATGCGTATGGGACGCAGCTTCTCGACGATCCGGCGCATCGACCGCAACCGCGTGATCCGTGTTTCGGCCGACGCAGACAAGGAGAGTGTGAATCTCTCCGCCATCGAGGACGAACTGAGGGCCTTTCTTCAAGAGGAAACCGCCAAATATGCGGGAATGAAGTTTGAGTTTGAGGGTGAGGCACAGGAGCGGGCCGACTCCTTCGGGTCACTGCAGGTGGGGGGCCTCTTCCTGCTTTTCGTGATCTATGCGATGCTTGCAATCCCCTTCAAGTCCTACCTTCAGCCGGCGATCGTCATGTCGGTCATCCCCTTCGGCCTCATGGGAGCCGTCCTGGGTCACATGGTCATGGGTATGCCCCTGAGCATCATGTCCATCTTTGGAATGCTTGCCCTTTCCGGGGTCGTGGTGAACGACAGTCTGGTGATGGTCGACTACATCAACCGCAGGTCGAAGACCAAGAATGAAATCATCGATGCCGTCCGTTCCGCCGGAAGCGCACGATTCCGACCGATCCTTTTGACCTCCCTCACCACCTTTGCCGGGCTTATCCCCCTGCTTTTCGAGAAGAGCACCCAGGCGCAGTTCCTCATCCCCATGGCGGTTTCGCTCGGTTTCGGCATCCTGTTTGCAACCCTGATCACCCTCTTTCTCGTCCCCATCAACTACCTTGTGCTCGAGGACATCAAGGACGTAATCCGGTGGATGTGGAACTTCCAGCCAGGCGCCAAACGGCCCAAACCCGAGCTGAAACACTAAATCCTCGACGCACTGCTGGAGCTCGGCGACACTCCCAAAAACAGCAATTCAATATGAAGGTCGACGTCCTCACCATCAGCGATTACGCATTCGAATCCGAAGGAAAACTCAACATCCTGGGTACCTTCGGGCACCTTCCGGTCAAGTCCATCCCTCACATGCATGAGGGCATCTACGTGACCATCCAGTTGCGTTTTTCCAAGGCCGAGGAAGGCGCTCATTCACTGAGCGTAAGGCTGTTCGATGGGGACAAGCGTGAACTGGGAGCTCCCATCTCCCACAAGTTCAACGTGAAGTTCCAGGACGACAGCCCCGCCTACTTCGTGAAGTTCATCGGGCGTTTCAAGGACCTCAAGTTCAACAACTACGGGGAACACATCATCGATCTCTCGATCGATGGTCTCGAAGCGGCCGCCCTGCCCCTGATCATCAAAAAAACCGGCAGCATGACCTCACACGCCGCGGTGCCTGCCCCCTGAAGCAGGCTCAGTTCTCCTCCAGTTCCCGGTCAGGCCTTTCTGCCTCCAGCTGCTTGCGGAGGACAAAGGTGAGCACCTTCACCGCCAGCTCCAGGTAGGAGAAGGGTTTGCCAATCAGGTCATTGCCGCCTGCCAAGGCCGACTTCGCCCGGTTGGCAAAATCACTCAGGCTGGTCACGAAAAGGATGGGGGTCTGTTCGTGCATGGGCATGCTTCGGACCCTTTTGCTGAACTCGAACCCGTCCATGGAGGGCATGTCGACATCGGTAATGATCGTGTCGAACTGGTTCTCCTTCAGAACGGAAAGGGCCACCTCCGGACAATCCAGGCTCAGGGCACGGACCCGCGCCTTCTTGAGCCCGTGCATGACCGCCCTTCTGGAAATCACCTCGTCATCGACCATCAGGACATGGGCCTCTGGAATCCTGTCGTCTGTGGAGGCCGTGCAGTTCTCGAGCAGCCTCGCAAGCAGGTCGATCACCTGCGCCAGCGTCCTGAGTGAGGACTGGTTGATCCGGTTGGGCTTGTCGTAGAGCTCCTCCAGAAAGGCCTCCAGGGCGGCACTCAGCTTGGAGATCCGCTTCAGGCCGACCAGGCCTGCATTGCCGGTGATGCCATGAACCTTCCGGTAGAGACTGTTGATCAGAGGCAGTCGCTTGCTGTCGGCTTCCGCGGCATTCAGCTTCTGGAGCAACGAGCGGATGATGTTGACCAGGTCCGGCACGTTTTCCACGAACTCCATCCGGATGTCCTCCTCGAATTCATCATCACTGTTTCTCCTGCTTCGCTTCCTGCTGGAAAGATCCGGTCCGCTGTCGAAATCCAAAACCCTTCGATCCTGCCGGGGAGGGGGTGGCGCATACTGGGGTGCATAGCCCTGAGGGGCCTGCCCGCGGGTGATGAATCCGGTGTTTCCCTGCTGGTAGAACTCCGTCTGCGGGGGAGCCTGCTGCATGTAGACAGGTTGTTGCACCGGCACCTGCTGCCGCATCGGAGGAGGATAGTTGCCTCCTACCTGATGGGCATGAAGGAACTCCGTAGTACCACCCCCATTTCCATTCTGTGTCGGCTGGGCGTAGGCATGCTGGGGTTCCGCAGGAGCCTGTGTCTGTCCCCCGGACTGCCTTGGCGATACCTCGGCCAGGGTCTTCAGTACCACGTCGATCAGGTCCTTGGGTGTGCAGGAACTCTTGATGAGGACCTTGTTGGCACCAAGGTCCCACGCCTTCTCGACCCCTTCCGCCATGTAGCCATTGGTGAAGACGATGACGGGAAGCTCGATCTCGTCCTTGAAGGTGCGGATGTGCTCGAGAACTTCGAGGCCGTTCTTCTTTGGAAGCCCCAGATCCAGAACGACCAGGTCCGGAATCATCTTGCCGATCGCGTCGATGCCCTGCTCGCCATCATGGGCACGCGCAACCTGGAACCGCTCCACACGAAGCTTGTTGGAGTAGATGTTGGCGACGATTCGGTCGTCCTCAACAATCAGGATCTTCTTCTTGGCATTGTCTCCTACAATTCGTCACGGGTGCCGCTCAAATCAGAGGCATAAAGGTTCAGGAACTCCGATATCTTCCGAATCCCCATCTTGAACTCCTCGAAATACTGCCTGGCGTCCTCAAGTCGCTCCTCGGAAGCCGCGGTCTCCATGGCTCGAAGAGGAACGGAGGCAGCCACCATCCCACAGGTGGCACTGGCACCCGCACAGCTGTGTCCGACAAATCGAACCTGCTCGCAGTCTCCGTTTTTCAAGGCTTCTTCCATGCGTTCCATCTGTTCCAGTGACTGTTTCAGCCACATTCCTGCCAGCTCCCTCGCCAGCTCCGGATCGTCGTCACAGGATTCCACGAGTCGATCCAAGTCCACCGGCTGGCTTTCTGTCACCTCTTCCCAGGATCCTCCATCCGATGCCTCGGACGGGATGCCAGCCGTCTTTTCCAAATGCTTTGTACGTTCCATGTCGCCTGCCTCGTAATCCGTTACGTAGGTTGGACAAACTCCCGGCCACTCTTCCCTCACCCTTCCGGGAGGATTCGCCGCCTGGATGGAATTCATCCATGACTCTCCTTAGGTATCGACCGCTCCCCGGAAAAGTTGAACCCATGAAAACCCTTGCCAGTCCACCTTGCCTCGCTGGATCATCTCCCTCATGCACCACCGCACCCTATTTGCAGGCATTTTGTCG
>CAZKNW010000089.1:0-10923 GCA_964554035.1 uncultured Verrucomicrobiota bacterium | reverse complement strand
TTCCGGCTCCGGCGAGCGGGACGGCAAGAGAGGTCGTGATCGAACTGCTCTGGACCGCCCAGGTCAGGAGAAGACCGAAGACCATTGCCCGTCCGGCATTCCGGAACAGGTGCTGATTGAAAAATGCCTCCACCCTCTCAAGCACCAGGCTTCTGAGGGTCTTCACGATGGCAACGAGCATCCCGATGATGATCAGGACGGAGATGATAAGCAGGGCTATGGGTTGGTCATGCACCAGGTCCTGAAGCAGGGAAACGGCGGGTTTGACGGCGGCCTTCAAGGGATTCGCGAGCTTCATTCCGCCCACGTTTTCAAAGACGCCCTGCATCACGTGGGCCGATTTCGCCAGAAATCCGGTGAGGAGCTCCAGCGGGAAGAGTATGGCTACCGTAATCAGGTTGAAGAAATCATGCACGGTCGCCGCGGCAAATGCCCTTTTGAACTCCTTTCGGTTCGACATTTGGCCCATGGACACCATCAGGCAGGTGACCGTCGTGCCGATGTTGGCCCCCATGATCATGGGGATCGCGCCCTCAATCGTCACTGCTCCACCAGCCACCATTGAGACCACAAGTGTCGTGGTTGTGGAGGAGCTTTGCACCAGCGCCGTGGCCAGGATTCCCACGAACAGACCCACGAAGGGAGAAGCGGTGGTTTCCAGCATCTTCTCCGCAAATTCCTTGCCGAACAGCTTGAAGGAGGTGCCCAGGGAATTGATTCCCACGATGAAGATGTAGATGAAGGCGAGGAGGAGGAGGATCTTTAGGATGGTTTCCAGTCGGGTGATTTCCCGATGGACCTGCGTGGTGTTCGGCGCGTTCACTTACAATGGTGTTGGAAATCAAAATGGCCGCAATCCTCCGGCGAAGGGGTGCGGAAAGGGGGCCATTCTTGAAGGCAGCGGGAGGCCACGTCAAGCGCAGGCAGGGTCAAGGGCCTCCGAAATCGGCCGACCCGCGACTGGGTAAGGGGCGCATGGCCTGCTTGGGTCTCGAAACAGAGCTGGAATCAGGGGAAATCATGCTGCGTGGACTCGGACGGAATGGCGCACAACTTCCGGTGGCTCCTGGGTTCCTGACCGCCTCAGGTGTCGTTTTGGACATGCTTCTTTCAGCAAGGATTGGTTGCAATTGTGACTTCTGATGGTCCGAGTCTTGGGATTGGATCAGGGGATTCGATGTCAGATTGGTAACAGTCGGGTGACTTTGTGCATCGAAAGTAAAAAAACATCCCGAATTCGTGTCACGTAAACGTAACAGAACCGACTCCTCGTTGACATTGCCGGACTGAAATCTCCGGACATGGTTTTTCGCGCGTTACGCGTTCTCATCATTTTAACAGTAATCGCTTCCACCCTCCAGGCCCAGGTGGACCTTGGCCAGACCCGCTCCACGCTGGAGCAGTGGGTGCAGACCCGCCAGTTGATCTCCGAAACCCGCAGCGAGTGGATCACGGAGCAGGAGATGCTGCGAAGCTCCAAGAGCATGTTCAGTGACAAGCTTGCGGATCTGGTTGCCAAGCTCAAGGAAGTGGAGGAGCAGGACTCCAAGACGGATGGCGAAATTGCCACCAAGGAGGCCGAAAAGGTGGCGCTGATCGAGTTTGAGGAGACCGGCAGGAAGCTGGCCACGGATCTTGAGGCCAAGATCAAGGCCCTGATTCCCAGTTTCCCGGACAAGTTCAGGGAGCACGTCCAGCCCTATCTGGATCGTATTCCTGCCAATCCCGCCGAGACCAAGGAGACACCGGGCCGCCGAATCCAGCTGGTGGTGGCCATCCTTGGCGAGGTCGACAAGTTCAACAATGCGATGCACCTCGAGACCGAGGTCCGTGGAGACATCAGCGTCCGCACCCTCTACCTGGGCATGGCCCAGGCCTACTATGTGAACCAGGATGGTACGGTGGCCGGCACCGGTGCCCTTGGTGCGCAGGGCTGGCAGTGGACCGAGAACACCGCACTCGCGCCTCAGATCCAGAAGGCGATCGCCATCTACGAAGGCACCCATCCTGCCGAGTTCATTTCACTGCCTGTCTCCATTCAATGACATCGATCGTATCGGAAATGCTCCGTCTCAAACCCTGCATGAAAATCAAGGCCCTTACCGTAGCATGTCTTCTGGCCGCGGGCTCCGTCCTTGGAGTGGAAAGCTTCATCGAGGTGGAGGCGGCTGCCAAGGCTGACCTCAGGAAGGCCCTTGAGGAACTGGCCGAGCTCCAGCAGTCCATCGCGATGCAGAAGGAGCCGATCGCGAAGGAGTTGAACTCCCTTGAGGACCAGGCACTCGCCAAGTCGCGCGAACTCGACAAGGCCATCCGGTCGAAGGACAACAAGCTGGTTGATCTCAACGTGCTCAAGAACGATGTCTCTGCCCGTGCCGAGCAGGTCAAGTTCCTAGCAGGGGTCCTTACCGACTTCGCCAACCAGTTCGAGACGCGGATCCACATCAGTGAGGTGGCCGAGTTCAAGGAAGGTGTCGCCTCCAGCAAGGCGGCCGGTGCCAGCAAGGATATATCCGATGTCGAGAAGCTCAAGGCGCAGGTCGCCCTGGTGGATCAGGCGTTGGATCGTGCCGCCCAGATCGTGGGTGGCCGGGTGTACGCGGGCAAGGCCCTGGCGGCCGGGGGCAAGTTGGAGGAAGGCACCTTCGCCCAGGTCGGTCCGGTGGTGGTTTACGCTTCGGCCAGCAGTCCCAATGCCGGTCTCGCCAAGCTTCAGGTCGGTTCTCCCGAGACCACGATCGTGGACATCGGAATGGACAAGCTCGAGCCGATCAAGAGCCTGACGGCCTCCTCCGCGGGCCAGCTTCCTTTTGATCCGTCCGGTGGCAATGCACTGAAGATCGCCGCCACGGAGGAGTCCTTCTCCGAGCACGTCGCCAAGGGTGGCATCGTGATGTTTCCGCTTCTCGGCCTCGGAGTTGTCTCCGTCATCATCGGGGTCCTCAAATACATCCAGCTTTCAGGCATCCGAACGGTTCGTCCTCGTGATCTCCAGATCGTCCTTGATCGCATCAAGGAAGGCCGACCCGATGCCGCAATGGAACACGCCAAGGGGATCCAGGGTCCGGCCGGGGAACTGATGGTGGCCGCCGTGGCACACAGCGAGGAGAAGAAGGAATACATCGAGGAGGTTCTTTATGAAAAGATGCTCTCGGTGCGTCCCTCGCTCGAGCGTTGGTTGCCGTTGGTGGCCTTGACCGCCGCCACGGCACCGCTCCTCGGTCTGCTAGGAACGGTCACGGGCATGATCAACACCTTTCGCCTGATCAGTGTCTTCGGCACGGGCGATCCCAAGATGCTTTCCTCGGGTATCTCCGAGGCGCTCATCACGACAGAATTTGGTCTCATCGTCGCCATTCCGGCCCTCCTCATCCATGCCGTCTGCTCGCGCAAGGTGAAGGGAGTGCTGGGCAGCATGGAGCAGACAACCGTCGGCTTCATCAATGGAGTGCCCGATGTCGAAGAGGTCAAGAAAGCCGCCTGAACCCAAGAGAAAGTTTCAAACCATGGACAGCGTTGAAATATCCCGAATTATCAGCCTCTGGACCGCCGGAGGCTGGCTGATGATCCCATTGGCCCTCGTCGCCATCTTCACCTACGGCGCCGCCGTGCAGCTGCTTGCCTACTTCAGCAAGCGCGAATTCAAAAAGGTGGCCGAAGCCGACTGGAAGCGATGGGTCCTGAATCCCAGGGAAGGGCAGGGGGAGATCGGTGAGATCATCCGCTACACCCAGGACCAGGCCGAGAGCACCGACACCGTGCAGAACCGCTTCAGCGAGATCGTGCGCGCCAAGATCCCCGAGATCGACCGCCGCCTCGTCTTTCTCAACATCATGGTGGCTTCCGCTCCACTTCTGGGACTGCTCGGCACCGTGCTTGGCATGCTGACCACCTTTCAGGGCATCTCGGCTGGTGGATCCAAGACCATCGACCTGATTGCATCCGGCATTTCGGAGGCGCTGATCACCACGGAGATGGGGCTGTTGGTGGCGTTGCCCGGCTACTTTCTCGTCTATCTGATCCGCACGCGCCGCGATGAATACGAAGCCTTCCTGGCACGACTGGAGAGCTTCACGCTGCTTCAGTTCGGACAGGACCAATCCTTTCCTGAGGATCTGGATGAGGACAACCAGCCGGCACCTTCCGCAGGTGGAGAGATCCATCCCGGCCTTGGTGATGGAGACATGGTGCCTGCAGGCGCCTGATTCAACGCTGCTGCCCACCTTCCATGCGCAATCGACGAAGCGTCAACGACAGTGAGGACCTCGAGGAGATCAACATCTCCCCGCTGATCGACATGGTCTTCATCCTCCTGATCTTCTTCATCGTGACAACGGTGTTCGTGGAGGAGACCGGCGTGGAGGTTGACAAGCCTTCAACCCAGAGCGCCTCGCAGTTGGAGAAGAACAGCATCCTGATCGCCATCACCTCCAAGAACGAAGTCGTCTATGGAGGGACAGAGATCGGGATCAGCGGGGTTCGTCCCCTGGTCAAGCGTCTCACCACCACCGAGATGATGCCGGTGATCGTGCAGGCGGATAAGGGCTCCTTCGCCGATCTTCTGATCCGTGTCATCGATGAGGCCAAGCTTGGTGGCGCGGAGAACGTGAGCGTCTCCACGGAGAAGGGCGCCTAGTTTCAGCTTCCCGTCATGAGGAAAGTCTTTGATCCACCCAAAGTCGAGACCGGCTGGTTCCGAACCATCATCGGAGCCCTGCTGATCACCTTTGGTGTGTTCATGGTGCTTCCCCTGAACCAGATGGTGTCCGCAAAGAGATCGGAAAGCCTTGAGTTGAAGGAGATGAGCGTGGTGGAGCCTCCGCCCCCGCCTCCGGTGGTTGAAGAAGAGGAGGAGGAAGAGGAAGAGCCGGAGGAGGAACCACCACCTCCCATGGACCTGAACCAGAACCAGGCCCCAGTGGACATTCCCCTTCCGAGCCTGGATTCCTTTGCTGGTGGAGCCGGGGCGCTGAATCTTGGAAACTTCGAGGATATGGCCGAGGGCATGAGTGACGACGCCATCGGGGTCTTTGACGTTTCCGATCTCGACAACAAGCCACAGCCCATTGCCCAGATCGCGCCGGTTCATCCGCGCGACCTCGCCAAGCAGCGGGTGGAGGGCTCGGTCGTGATCCTCTTCATCGTGAATGAACAGGGAAGGGTGGAAGACCCGCGGGTCGAGAGTGCGTCCCGCAAGGAGTTTGAGCAGGCGGCACTCGATGCCATCCGGAAGTGGAAATACAAGCCGGGCATGAGGGAAGGCGAGCCGGTGAAGACCTACATCCGCCAACCCATCAAGTTCTCCATCTCCTCCTGAGCCCATTAGGAATTCAATGATTCGAAATACCACATTAGAAACAACCGTGCGCATCGCCCTTCTGATCGGTCTGGTCTCCGCCAGCCTGAGCCTGTCCAGCCTGTGCGCCGAAGAGGGATCGAAAAAGAAGCGCCCCTGGTTCAGTCTCAAGACGGAGGAGACGGAGGCGGCGCGGAAGGCTGAAGCAGGTGTGGCCTTTGAAGAGGGGCCGAAGATCTCGCTTGAGGACATCGAGATTCCCGAAAGCGACCAGGTGATTCCTGACGGGCTGTCCCTTCCCAACCCTCCTCCCGGAGACAATCCGCTCGCCATCTTCTGGAACGACAAGGAGTTCGTGAAGCGCTTTGCGGGGAGCTATGGATTCCTTTCCGGCAAGGAACCGAAGATCACCGCCACCAACGAGATCGCCGCTTACAAGGCCGTGCGCGAGATCCTCGCGACCAATGCCACCGATGGAGCCTCCGTCGCCATCAGTCTTCTCTCCACAAACATCACCCCTGACTCCTCGGCGGTCCTCGACTACACGATGGCCACGCTTCACTACCAGAAGGGTGACAACAACAAGGCGGTGGAGAGTTACAGGACCGCGCTTGAAAAATGGCCCAGCTACCTGCGTGCGAGAAAGAACCTCGCCTTGGCGCTCGTGAAGGACGGAAATTACGCGGAGGCCACTCCCGAACTCGCCAAGACCATCGAGGAAGGTGGCGGTGATGCCGTGATCTACAGCCTGCTTGGCTACAGCCTGATGTCGGCCGAGAAGTTCATGGCTGCTGAGGCCGCCTACCAGAATGCCCTCATGTTCGATCCGGCCAAGGAACAGTTCAAGCGGGCCATCCTCAACTGTCAGGTCTCGCAGGGTAAGCTGGTTTCCGCCAGTGCGCTCGCGGATGAACTGCTCCGGGAGCACCCGCTGGATGACAAGCTCTGGGAGCTCAAGGCGCGCATCCAGCTGCAGCAGCAGAAGATGATGGAGGCCGCACTGACCTACGAGATCCTGCGCAAGCTCGACAAGGCCAGCCTCGCGAACATCATGCTGCTTGGAGACCTTTACCTTTCGGATGGTAATCTCGACATGGCTCTGGACGCCTACCTAGAGGGAATCGAGAAGGATGGCGAGAACGACATCAAGCGCTCCCTCAGGGCAATCAACCTCCTGACCGGCCAGGGTGCCTGGGGACAGGCAAAGGCGATGTTCACCAAGGTCCGTGAGATCCATAAGGGAAAGATGTCCGACGAGGAGGAACTGCAGTTGTTGAAGCTGGAGTCCAAGGCCGCCATCGCCTCGGATGAAGGTGACAAGGCGGTCAAGGTGCTTGAGCAGATTGTCTCCAAGAATCCCCTCGATGGAGAAGCACTCCTCATGCTCGGTGATTACTACAAGACGGCGGCGGAAGTGGAGAAGGCGGAAGAGCGCTACAACCGTGCTGCGAAGCTCGATGACTTTCGCGCCACTGCCAACCTGAAGATCGGCCAACTGCTTGTGATGCAGCGCAAGTACCAGGTTGCCCTTGAATTCCTCGACAAGTCCCTGAAGGAGAAACCCAGCGACTCGATCCAACGCTATCGCGATGCCGTGGAAAGGGCGCTACGTGGGAGTCGCTAGGGCGATTCGCCGACAGGAGTTGATTCACAGGAAAGAGGAAGTCCGCCTTCATTCATGACCCGCAGGGACAAAGCCAAAAAAGGGCCTCACGTGTCGATTGCCGGAATGGCTCTGTACTCGTTCCTCCTCCTGTGCCTGCTCCCGGTTGCAGCCGTCGCCCAGGACAATGGCCTGAGCGGAGGCATCTCGGGGACGGTCACCGATTCCTGGAGCGGTGATCCCCTGGCAAAGTCGGTGGTGTCCGTTCGCGGCACGACCATTGGGGGCATCACCGACGGGCAGGGTAGATACCTGCTACAAGGGGTGCCTCCCGGGGAATACGTGCTCGTCTTCTCACGCAGTGGCTATGTACGCAAGAGCGTGGAGAACGTGCGTGTGGCCATCGGGCAGACGACTCCTGCGGACATGACGCTGAAGCCGGAGTTCTACACTGCGGAAACCTACGAGAACATCACGGAGCCTCCGGCGGATCAATCCACCGAGGCCATTCTTGAGGACAAGAAGGAGGCGCTCGAGTTCAAGGACTCCATTGGTGCCGAGATGATCAGTGACCTGAGCCTGGACGATGCCGCGGAGGTGGTTGGCAAGGTGACCGGTGTCACCGTGACCGGCGGCAAGTTCGCGGTGGTGCGTGGTCTCAGTGACCGTTACACGATCTCGCTCCTTAATGGCGCTGTCATCCCGTCCGCCGATTCCGAGAAACAGGCTGCGCAGTTGGATCTCTTC
This sequence comes from uncultured Verrucomicrobiota bacterium, assembly GCA_964554035.1. GTDB lineage: Bacteria > Verrucomicrobiota > Verrucomicrobiia > Limisphaerales > CAZKNW01 > CAZKNW01. Next base: position 3,277 of record CAZKNW010000089.1, on the reverse strand, counting down.
CCATCCGACATGATTGCCAAGGTGGACGTCAGCAAGACCTTCACTCCGGATATGCCGGGTGGCTTCACCGGTGGTGCCATCAACATCATCACCAAGAGCTTTCCGGATTCGCCTGTCTACAAGGTTTCAGGCAGCACCTCCTTCAATTCCAACAACAACCTGAAAAAGGACTTCTTCGCCTATCCGGGAGGCAGGTTTGATTTTCTCGGAAGGGATGATGGAACGAGGGCCTTGCCCGACGAGATCGCACGAAGGATCGAGGCCTCCGTCATTGGAACCACGCGTCTGGATCAGGCCCTTCGCAATGGTGGCTTTACCAACGCGGATCGCGCCAGCCTGGCGGCCTCTTTCGGGGACAACTACTTCGGACCGGTCAAGAGAACCAGTCCACTGAACTATGGCTTCTCCACAACGGTGGGTGATGGATATGATTTCTTCGGACTCGAGTCGGGACTTCTGGCCTCCTTCAACTTCGATCGCTCCTTCACCTTCCGGGAGAACAACCCGAACCAGAAGCTGGTCTTCGGACAGAACGGTGTCATCGATCCGAATCCGATCCGGGATCTGACCGAGACCTATGGTACCGAATCGGCCGTTTGGGGTGCCAACTTCGCAACCGGATTCAAGATTGGTGAGAACTCCGAGATCGGTTTCACCTTCCTGCATTCGCAGAACACGGATGATACGGTTCGTGAACTGCGGGGTGCCACGGAGAACAATCCGGATTCCTACATCTACTCCATCGACTACAACCAGCGCGCCCTTCGGATGTACCAGGCGCGCGGCCATCATGTGATTCCCGAGGCGGCTTTCCTCGAGGTCGACTGGACCACCTCGATCGCCAAGACCTCCCAGTATCAACCGGATTTCCGTGGTATCGCGTTCCGTCAGTCCGGTGGAATCTTCAGCTTTGATCCCAGTGGCTTTTCACCCTTTGGCCTGCCCACCCGCGTCTTCAGGGACATCGATGAATCGAATGTGAACAGCAAGCTGGACTTCAAGCTGCCTTTCTACCAGTGGGCAGGGGAGGAGGGATTCCTGAAGTTTGGTGCAGCGCAGAGTCGCTCGGAGCGTGACTACCTGCAGGTGTCCTTCAGGACGGTGCAGGAGGAAAGCATCCAGATCCTCCCGCCCCCCTTTCCTCCGGTGATCCGGCAGACACCTCCCCAATCGGGTATTCCCAACGACATGACCAACGTGGCCTTGACCGGACCAGGCCCGGACAACAAGCAGTACAACGGTAATGTGGACATCGACGGCATCTACCTGATGTCGGACATGCCTGTGAACTCGAGCCTGAAGTTCATCGGAGGGGCGCGGTTTGAGAAGACCTTCATCAGTGTTTCCGGCAAGGACCTTTCCGGTGCCACATTCCTTCCCGCCAAGATCGAGCAGAATGACATCCTTCCGGCGCTGGGTCTCGTTTACACACCGGTCACGAACCTGAACTTTCGTCTCCACTGGTCCAAGACGGTGGCCAGGCCCATCTATCGTGAGTTGGCGGACCTCAGGACCTTTGAGTTTGCCGGAGGTGATGAGCTCTTTGGTAATCCCTCGCTGAAGATGAGTGCCATCGACAACTATGACTTCCGGGTGGAATGGTTTCCACGGCCGGGAGAGATCATCTCATCGAGCCTCTTCTACAAGACCATTCAGGACCCGATCGAGCTGGTCCAGTTCAATGCGGGTGGTTCATTCCGTTATCAGAACAGTAAGTCGGCCGAGGTGATGGGTGTAGAGTTTGAGACGAGGAAGCAGCTGGACTTCATTTCCAGTGTATTCACCAACTTCAATGCCGGTGTGAACTTTGCCTATATCATCTCAGAGGTTCCTGTGGATCCCACGGTGCAGGGTAACAAGGGTGTCTTTGCCACGGAATCCCGCCCCCTCTTTGACCAGTCGCCCTACATCATCAATGCCGACTTGACCTACGACAACAAGAGGTCCGGTACCAAGGCAACCTTGTCCTACAGTATTTTTGGCAGAAGGCTTCTTGCGGAGAACCTCAATGGCCCGGATCTCTATGAAGTGCCGGCCCCGATCCTGAATGCCTCGGTTTCGCAGACATTCGGGGAGGAAGATCGATGGAAGGTGAAGTTGTCCGCGAGCAATATCCTCAATCCCGTCAACAAGCGGGTCTATGATGAGGAAACCTTCAAGCGCTCGACGAATCCCTCCAATCTTCCCGACTACGAGAAGACCTTCACGCGAGGCATCAGCTTCGGTCTTTCCGTTTCCTACTCCTACTAGGATCGCACTGGGCAGGGTGCAAAATTTTCCATTGTTACCCGTTTGTAACACTGCCGTAGCCTTGCTGTTTCTCCTTCTGATCAACGTCTTCCCAGCCTGAGTCGGCAACCGAACCCTATTGTTAAAAGAACCTATATGAAACGAAACTGGAAATACCTCATCAGTGGATTGGCTGGTGCTTCCATGTTGGCGGGTAGTTCCCACGCTGCGGTCGTGGAGATTACTGACGCTGATATCACGGGAGTCCATCATTGGACTGCAGACAACACCTACTACCTGAAGGGTGGCTTTGTTCACGTCGAGCGTGGTGAAGAAATTCACATCGCTCCCGGAACCGTCATCAAGGGTGCACTCGGACAGAATGCGGCTGCCACCGCGCTGATCGTGGCCCGAGGTGGTAAGCTCTATGCGGAAGGAAACCCCGACAATCCAATCATCTTCACAACAGAACTCGACGAAACCGTTGGTGAGGACGTGAATGCCGGCACCACCGGATACACGACTTTCTTCTTCGCCCAGGCCACCGAGCGCTGGGGCGGACTTGTCATGCTGGGTGAAGCGGTGATCAACAGCGCCAAGGATTCCAGCGGAAACATCGCCACACCCAAGTATGAGTTGTTCGAGGGAATGACCGATGACAACGGTATCAACAGTGGCGAACCTGTTCATCGCTTCGGTGGTGACAACGATGCCGATTCCTCCGGTGTGCTTCGCTACGTCCAGATCCGCTATGCCGGAACTGAATTTGCGACTGACGCTGAGCTCAATGGGCTAACGCTTGGTGGCGTTGGAAGCGGAACCAAACTCGACTACGTCGAGGTGCTTAATGGTTCTGATGACGGCATCGAGTGGTGGGGTGGCACGGTGAATGCAACCCACCTCGTGGTCAGCTACTGTGAGGACGACAGCCTTGACTTCGACCAGGGCTACCGTGGAACCAACCAGTTTGTGTTCGTGTATCAGTCTGGTACTTACGACAAGGGTGCTGAGATCGATGGTGATCTTTCTCCCAGTGACCAGAATACGC
>CAZKNW010000088.1:0-10950 GCA_964554035.1 uncultured Verrucomicrobiota bacterium | reverse complement strand
TCATCCGCAAGGATGTAGACCACATTGGGACCGGCCGCCATGGAAAACGGAACGGCGAACAGGAGCAGGCAAAGCAAAAGGGGAGGCATCTTGAACGACATGCGGCATTTGTCGTGAATGACACCCACCGAGGCAACTGAAAACCTCAGCTTGCAACCAGACGCGACTTGAGTTCCTTCGCCTGTTTCTCAAACCGCAGGATGGCCTCCCTGAGACGAAGCCGGAAGGAGTCCATCTTATAGGAATCGCCGGCCAGCGTCGCCACCTCAAGCTCATGGGCGAGACGATGAATCCCAAGGGCTCCGACACATCCGGCACCGCCCTTGAGGGATTGGGCTGCGGCAGCCACCTCATCGGGAGTCCCGGATGAAACGACAGCTGGCAACAGAATTTCAGAACCTGTCCAATAACCTCTTTGCCGCCTTGTCCGCGGGAAGGAAGCCCCTTAGATTCCCATGTGTCACCCCGTTGAACCACTCTCATGGCCACCTCCAGACCAGCCCCAATCAAGTTGAACGGGTGGATCCTCCTGATGGCCGTCGGAATGTCTTTTTCCTCACTTCACGGAGATGAGGTAAACCCGCTGCTGAAGAAGGCGCTACAGACCTACTGTTTCGACTGCCATGATTCCGCACTCGCGAAGGGGGACCTCGATCTGGAGTCCATTCACCAGTCACCGGTGACGGATGCACCCGAGATCTGGGAAAAGGTGATCACCCGCTTGAGAGCCCGGCAGATGCCTCCCGCAGGAAAGGATCGGCCGGATGAAGCCACCTACGACCGATTGATCCGGTCCATTGCGGAACCCATCGATGCACTCTCGGAGCAACATCCCGATCCCGGGCACGCCGAAAGCCTGCGTCGCTTGAACCGCTCGGAATACCAGAATGCCATCCGGGACCTGCTGCACCTCGAGATCAACGCGGCTGAACTGCTTCCTTCCGACGAATCCAGTCATGGTTTTGACAACATCACCGTCGGCGAACTGTCCCCCACCCTGCTACAGCGCTACGTCAGGGCCGCTGAGAAGATCAGTCGACTGGCCATCGGCCGGGTGTCCTCGCCGCAGGGCACCACGCACCGAATAAGACCGGACATCACGCAGGAAAGACAGGTACCAGGCCTTCCCATGGGAACCCGGGGCGGTGCGCTGATCCATCACCACTTTCCAGTCTCGGGTGAATATGAGATCCGGATCCGCCTGGCTCGCGATCGCAACGAACTGATCGAGGGCCTGAAGGGAAGTCACCAGCTGGAGATCCTCATGGACCGTTCAAAGGTGGGTGACTTCACGATCAGGCCGCCCAAGAATCGGAGGGATCATACCAAGGTGGATGCACACCTGAAAAAGCGCATCCAGGTGCAAGGCGGGCTCCGTGAACTAGGAGTGACCTTCGTGGCACAACCTTTCTCACTGCTTGAGACCAAGCGACAACCCTATGAATCCCATTTCAATTTCCACCGCCATCCCAGACTCAGCCCGGCTGTCTACGAGGTTTCCATCACAGGCCCCTTCTCACCCGATTCCAATCCCGCTCCGGACGCGACTGAAAGCCGCCGCGCCATCTTTGTTGATTATCCTTCCGACGAAGCGGACGAAGACACCTCGGCAGTACGCATCCTCTCCAGCCTGATGGAAAGGGCCTACCGTCGCCCACTTCAGGATGGCGATCTCGAGCGCCCGATGCAGTTCTACCGGGAGGCAAGGAAGACCGAAGGCTTTGAAGCAGGGATCGAGATGGCGCTCAGCTCCATCCTGGTCAGCCCCCATTTCCTCTTCAAGATCGAGACCTCCCCCGCAGGAGCGACTGCAGGAACCACCCATCCCCTGACCGGGGTTCAACTGGCCTCGCGCCTGTCCTTCTTCCTCTGGAGCAGCCTTCCGGACCAGACCCTCCTCGATGCGGCCGTGGAAGGAAAATTGGAAGACGCCGCGGAAAGGGCACGGCAGGTCATCCGTATGCTGAAGGACAAAAGGTCCGAGGCGCTCGTGAACAGTTTCGCGGATCAATGGCTGCACCTCCGGAACCTTGATTCCTTCACCCCCAATGCGCGGTTGTTTCCCGATTTCGACGACAACCTGCGGCAGTCCATGCGTAGGGAGACGGAACTGCTTTTTGAATCCATGCTCAGGGAAGACCTGAGCATCCTTTCATTGGTGAAATCCGATCACACCTGGCTCAACGAACGTCTCGCAGCCCACTACGACATCCCCCACGTGAAGGGAAGCCACTTTCGAAAGGTCGCCCTCAGGCCCGAGGACCAGCGGGGAGGACTGCTGAGACAGGGCAGCATCCTGACCGTCACTTCCTATGCAACGCGCACTTCACCCGTCCTGCGGGGCGACTGGATCCTCGAAACCCTGCTTGGCACACCGACTCCACCACCTCCAGCCAACGTCCCGACGCTTGAAGACAACACGGTGGATGCCAGTCTACCAATCAGGGAACGCCTCCAGGAACACCGCGCCAACCGCGCCTGCGCCGTCTGCCATGACCTGATGGATCCCATCGGGTTCTCACTTGAGAACTACGACGCCATCGGTCAATGGCGCACCCATGAGAACGGGGAGTCTCTCGACGTGGCCGGGGGCCTTCCGGATGGTCAGGCATTCGAGGGAATCAGAGGCCTTGAACGCGGGCTCCTGAAGCGCCCCGAGCTCTTTGCGCATGCGTTTACGGAGAAGCTGATGACCTATGCCCTCGGGCGGGGAATCGAGCCTTCCGATGCCCCGGCGATCAGGAAGATCGTGAGCAAGGCCGGGACAAACGACTACCGCATCTCTTCAATTATCCTTGGAATCACCGAAAACATCCCTTTCACAATGCGGAAAAGCCCATGATCATCACGCGCAAATCACTTCCACGAAGGACCTTCCTCAGGGGACTCGGGGCGACCATCGCCCTCCCCCTGCTGGACGCGATGGTCCCGGCCGGCACGGCACTTGCCAACACCCCTGCCAGACCGGTCAAACGCCTCGGGTTCGTGTTCATGCCCATGGGTTGTGACATCACCCGCTGGACCCCCCGCAGCGAGGAAACCCTGGACGAGCTGTCCCCGATCCTCAGTTCCCTGGAACCGGTGAAGAACAAGGTCTCCATCCTGACCAACATGGAACTGGAGAATGCCTACCCCGGCACCCACGCCACCTCCAACGCCGCCTTCCTCAGTGCGGCAAGGGCGAAGCGTACGGAAAGCACTGACTACCGGCTGGGAACCACGGTCGACCAGATCGCCGCACAGCACATCGGTCAAAGGACCCAGCTGCCATCGATCGAGATGTCCATGGACCTGATGCAGACCGTCGGGCAATGCGACAATGGATACGCATGCGTCTACCAGAACAATCTTTCCTGGTCCTCACCGACCACTCCCCTGCCCTCGGAAGCCCATCCACGCCTCGTCTTTGAGATGCTTTTTGGAGAAGGCGGAACACCCGAGGAGCGCAAGGCCACCCTGAAGCGCCGCGGCAGCCTGCTGGACCGGATTGGAGAAGACCTTGCGAGCCTGAAGAGCCAGCTCGGCCCCGCCGACCGCAACCGCATCAGCCAGTATCTCGATTCCGTCCGCGAAGTGGAGCGTCGCATCGAGAAGGCGGAGAAGGACGCTGATGAAAATCCGCTTCCCGATCTGGACCGGCCCATGGGTGTCCCCGCCTCCTACGCGGACCATGCCCGCCTCATGTTCGACCTGCAGATCCTCGCCATGAGGGGTGACGTCACCCGCGTGATGACCTTCCAGCTGGCAAGGGAAACCAGCAACCGCACCTATCCGGAAATCGGTGTTCCCGACCCCCATCATCCACTCACGCACCACGGGAATGATCCGGCCAAGGTGGAGAGGATGTCGAAGATCAATCATTTCCACGTCTCCCTGTTTGCCGAGTTCCTGCAGAAGCTGGAGGCCACGCCGGAAGGGGACGGAACCCTCCTCGACCACTCGCTCTACCTTTACGGCTCCGGCATGGGCAATCCCAACGTCCATGACCACACCAACCTTCCGGTCATCGTGGCCGGGGGACAAAGCGCCGGCGTGAAGGGTGGACGCCACATCCGCTACGCGAAGGAAACTCCCCTGGCCAACCTCCACCTGACCCTGCTCAACAAGGTCGGTGTCAATGTGGAGTCCTTCGCCGACAGCACGGGGCGGATCGACGAACTTTTCGAGCCTCTGTCCCTATGAGGTCCAGCCTTTCCCTGCTCCGTCTCCTGACCCTTTTCTGTGTTGGGTGGCTGGCGGTCCTGCCAACCCTCGCCGGGGAATCCCTCGTTGACCTCGTGGAGGCCACGCGCTTCGACGAGGCATTGGAGAAGCTGGCACAGGGAACGTCGGTCAATGAAACGCAGGCCGACGGCATGACCTCCCTTCACTGGGCAGTCCATCATGACCACCTGAAGCTCACCAAGACCCTGCTTGAGAAGGGGGCCGAAGCCAATGCCACCAACCGCTACGGTGTCTTTCCCCTCTCCCTGGCCTGCCAGAACGGCAGCGGGCCCATCGTTCGCCTCCTCCTTGAAAAGGGCGCCGATCCAGACGCATCACTGCCCGGGGGAGAAACGGCCCTGATGACGGCATCGAGGACGGGAAAGCCTGAGCCGGTGGAGCTTCTATTGGGCGCCGGAGCCGAGGTCGACCGGAAGGAACACAACAAGCAGACCGCATTGATGTGGGCCGCTGCTGAAGGACACACCCAGGTGGTGAAACTCCTTCTCAAGGCCGGGGCCGATCCACAGGAGACACTCGACTCCGGCTTTGATGCCCTCTTCTTCGCAGTCAGGGATGGCCGCACCGAGACAGCAATTGCCCTGATCGAGGCAGGCATGGGCATCAACAGCGTCATGGAGCCGGAGAACAAAATCCGCAAAGGCCCTGTCCCTGGAATGAGCCCCCTCGTTCTGGCGGTGGAGAACGGTCATTTCGAAACGGCAGTAGCCCTCTTGGAAAAGGGAGCCGATCCCAATGACCAGCGTTCCGGATTCACCGCCCTGCACACGCTCACGTGGGTAAGGAAACCCAATCGGGGCGATGATCCATCCGGAGATCCCTCACCCATCGGCTCAGGCAACCTCACCAGCCTCCAGATGGTGGAGGAACTCATCCGGCACGGCGCCGACGTCAACCTGAGGTTGAAGCGGGGTGGAGGCGGACGGGGCAAGGCTTCCAACAAGGGGATCACAGCCTTTCACCTGGCCGCCAACAAGGCGGACGTCCCCTACATGAAGCTGCTCCTGAAGCACGGCGCCGATCCTTCGATCCCGAACGAGGACGACTGCCCTCCCCTGCTTGTGGCTGCCGGGTTCGACACCCGAGCACCTGAAGAGGAAGCCGGGACCGAGGACGAGGCCATGGAGGCGGTCCAGTTGCTTCTTTCGCTCGGTGCCGACATCAATGCGGTCGACAAGAACGGCGAAACCGTCATGCACGGGGCCGCCTATGCAAGCTGGCCGAACATGGCCCGCCTCCTCGTCGAGAGGGGAGCCGACATCAAGGTCTGGAACAGGAAGAACAAGGCTGGCTGGACTCCACTTCTCATTGCCCAAGGATTCCGTCCCGGAAATTTCAAGCCCGAGACGTCCACCATTGAAACCATTTCGAAGATCATGCTCGAACATGGCGTCCAACCTCCTCCTCCTCCCGCAAGGAAGGACGGACCCTGGACCGAATAATCCCAGAATGAACAAATCCATCCTTACCCTGCTCCTCTCACTTTCCGTCTCCCTGGTCGCCTCCGCAGCCAACTCCACATCGAAACCTTCCAAGCTTCCCTTCTCCGACGAATTCAACAGGTCGGACCTCGGGACCCATTGGCGCACCCACTATGCGGATCTGAAGATCGAGGACGGCGTCCTGAAGGTCGGGCAGGACAAGGCGGCGGACCACGGCGCGGTCCTCGACACTTTGGTGGATTTCAAGGACATCGAACTGTCCTTCCGGTTTCGCTTCGACGGGGGAAAGCAGTTCAATGTCGTGATCGATGACCGCAATCACAAGGGATCCCACGCAGGTCACATCTGTCGGGCCGTAGTAAGAACCGACAGCATCTCCCTCGGGGACGACAAGACCGGCATCATGGAGAACGAGATCTTCGCCATGCGCCGCGATCCCAAGCGGAAGAAGGAGTCGGAGAAACTGCTCAAGGGAAAGACACAGCGCTTCCCGTTGACCATTGCCGACGGTGAGTGGCAGGAGCTTGTTCTGATCATCAAGGGCAATGAGATGACCGCATCCCTCAACGGGAAGAAGGTGGGAAGCCTCACCTCGGAAGGAATCGGCCACGCGACCAAGACCGATTTCGGATTCACCGTCCCGGGCCGATGGGTGGAATTCGATGACGTGAAGGCAAGCCAGCCCTGAGCACTTCAGGGATTTTCAACCCCGTGCGTCAGCAGGGGTAACCCGTAGTAGCACAGCCAGGACCTGGGAACCCTTTTCCGATCCATCTTCCTGACCACCGCCTTGAGATTCGGCACATCAGGCCAGTTTGCCAGCGCCACTTCCCAGATTCCCATGAAGGGTGCGACGTTCCTCATCATGGGCTCGTCCCGAAAATAATAGTCCCCGTGGAGGTGCACATTTCGCGTCCTGAAGAAGTCGCTGTAGAAGGTCGCCGAAAGCTTGAGACATTCCCCTCCGGGCGCCTTCCAGTTGAGATAATCCTCGCCGGTAACGCGTGTGAGGACATCCGCCGAATACATCATCAGGGTCAGGCTGAGGTGACAGTAGACCAGTCCGGCTCCTGAAGTGGTCCGATAGCGATCCTGGATCTCACCTGCATGAAGCGGCTTTCCTCGAAGCACACCATGGGGTGCTTCTCCCGGCATCAGGATCATTCCCGCAATCAGTTCCTTGAAGTCCTTTGGATTCTCCGGTGAATCGACGGCAAACCGGATCAACTTCTTGTCATCGAGCGCCACGCCCAAGAGCACCAGTCCAAGCACGTGCGAGACATGATGGTTCTGAAACTCCTGCTTTCCGAAGTCATCGTTCTCCTCCCAACGCCGAATTCCCTCCCTTACAACCGGGACAAGCGCCCGGAACCAGCCATGGATGCGTTCCTCAACGACATCCGTCATCGCCGGGTGGCTTTTCAGTAGATCGCAAGCCGCAATGAAGGGAAGCATTCCTCTCGCGACATCCATCCCTGAATTGGGATAACGCACCTTCGGGTCCAGGCATGTTCCGGGAAGGGGCGATACCGATGCCCATGCGTCGAGCAGCCCCACGGCCTGTTTCCCTGCCTCCTCATCTCCCTCCAACCACCATGCGTAGGCAAGCAGCCGACAGGCGATACCCTGCTCCTGGGCGACCCCATGAAACTGCAGGGCATCCGTCGACATCGAGGGACCGGGCTTCAGTTGCCTTGCCCTTTGAATCTCGGGACCGACCGACTTCCAATAGGAATGGAACGGCTCCTTCTTCTCCTCCAACCAGGTCCGGACCTGCAACAAGCGCTCGCGGGTGGTCTCGATCCGGGGATGTCCTTCGGGAATTCCCGATGCGCGAACCATTCCCTGCCCCGAAAGAAACATGAGAAGTGGGATCAGGACGACCCCGTTCATCATTCGCTCGAGGACATTGGATTGATAAGAATGCATAGGTCGTGGCATGGGCCTCTCAAGACGCTCCTTCCCGCCTTTTTATTCCAACCAAGATTTTTATTTCATGAAATAAATGGATTTACAGGACCAGCATCATGGTACCTAAATGCCCTCATCCCACCGATGAAGGTTACCATGCAGGATGTTGCGACCCGTGCCGATGTTTCGATCGGGACGGTCAGCCGCGTCTTTCACGGGGATCCATCCGTCAGTGCATCCCTTTCAAGTCGTGTAACGAAGATCGCGCAGGAACTGGGCTATCGTCGTCTGCGACGCGAACGGGGTGCCACCTCAAGCCATCCACTGCGCGGCAAGACCATCGGTGTCATGCTCCTTGGCATGGGGCCCTCACTCGCTGCCTCTCCCCTCGTCGGCATGGCCCTGGATGGCATCCGAAGGGAGCTCAGCGGAGAGGAGGCACTTCTCCAGATCCTCGACATTCCTGATCCCACGAAACCCAACGCCACGCTCGATCGGTCGAAGGTCGATGCCTGGCTGGTCAAGGGATCCAATGTCGGCAACATCTGGAAGGAATCGCGGCCATCCCTGAGAAAAAGACTGAGCGAACGCCCCACGGTCTGGTTCCACGGCCAGCCGGAAGGTGCCTGTGGTGCCTACGTCGGAGCGGATGAAACCGGGGTGGGCGCACTGGCAGCGCGTTCCCTTGCGGATCACGGACACACCCATGTCGCCTTCCTCACGACCCGCCGCGATCAACGTCTTCTTCTGGCCAGGGAAAAAGGATTCCATGCGGAGTGCGATCGACTCGGGCTTACATGTTCCGTGATGGCGGCTTCGGTCGACGAGTTCAGCTTTCCCTTGGAGAAGCCCAACGATGAAAAGCAGATGCTGAACCTGCTGCGACGGCTCTTGAAGAGGAGAAACCGACCCACCGCCGTCTTTGTCCCGGCCGACAGCTTTGCCCTGCTTCTCTACAGGGCCATGCATCAGTGCGGCCTCCGGCCCGGGAAGGACCTTTCCATCATCTCTGCCAATGGGGAATGGCCCCTGATCGTCGGACTGTCCCCCACCCTGGCAACCATCGACATTCAAAGCGAAGGCATCGGCCGCAGGGTCGTGCAAAGGCTCGCTTCCTGTTTTCACACCATGGATGCAAGTCCCACCCCCGAGTTGCTTAAACCCACGCTGCACATGGGCGAATCCCTACAATCCGCATGAACCCCATCAGAACCATCCTGCTGATCCTGTCACTCTGCCACATTGAGCTACCGGCAGCCGACCTTCCCGATGGCCCCATCGTACCTGAAGGTTTCGAGGTCGACCTGGTCGCGAGGGAACCACATGTCCGCAATCCAACCGTCCTTGCCTTTGATGCAGCGGGGCGTCTCTTCGTCGGACAGGGTCCCCAATGGCGGGCACCATCACCAGAGACTCCCGGCGATCATGTGGACCTGATGATCGATGAGGATGGGGATGGAGTCACCGATTACACGAAACGATTCGCGGAAGGATTCAACAGCATCCAGGGCCTGGCCTGGTGGGGAAAGGACCTTTGGGTCGCCAATGCCCCGGAACTGACCCTTGTGCGCGATGAGGACGGCGATGATGTCGCAGACACCTACGTCCGCCTCTACACAGGACTGGGCAACCTCGAGCATTCGCTGCACGGCCTCAACGTCGGCCCCGATGGTTTCATGTACATGTCCAAGGGAAACTCACGCGGCTACAACACGAGCGAGCGGCTTGCCCCCCTTGCCTTTCGCGAACTCTGGGGGCTTCCCTCACCAGAAGGCGCCCCCGACATCCCTCCGGCCGTCACCTTCACCGCGGACAACTACGAGCGGTCCTACCACACCCCCCAGGACGACTGGGGCCAACAGGGAGGCATCCTCCGTTGCGGTCCCTATGGCAAGGGACTGGAGATCGTGGCAAGGGGATTCCGCAATCCGTGGGACATCACCTTCGACGACGGGTTCCATTGGCTGGGCACCGACAACGACCAGGTCTCAGGTGACCGGATCATCATGCCCTTTCACGGGGCCCATTTCGGATGGGGGCATCCGTGGAGCTTTCACTGGACCGGAGAAGGTCATCTTCCCACCGTCCCGAACAGCGGGCCACTCTTTGAGGGATCCGGCACCGGCATCATCCACTATCACGCGGACCTGTTTCCCGAAGAATATCGGGGAGCCTACCTGATCTGCGACTGGTTGCGGCGCGAAGTCACCTTGTTTCAACCACAGTGGAAAGGAGCCCAACAGATCGCCAATGAATGGAAAACCACGGTCTTCGCCCACGCTGGAGGAGGACGCTCCATGCCCATGAGTTCGGGACGCCACTTTGATCCGACGGACATTGAGGTCGGTCCGGATAGCGCCCTCTACGTTTCAAGCTGGGGTCGCGAATACGGAGCGACCTTTGAAGAAGGACGGCAATCCAATGAAGGACGGATCTACCGCATACGCCCTTCCGGAGGCAGACCGATCCTGTTGCCGAAGGGCGACCACCTTGCCAGCCGCATGAAGCAGGTGGCCTTTCCCTTGCCCGCGCTCCGTGTGGAGGCACAGGAGGCCCTGCTCCGGATGGGCGAACAGGCCGTCACGGCACTTCAGGAAAGCCTGAAGGCGGGAGACCTGAGCAAGGCCGAGGAAACCTGGTTCACGTGGACCCTTGCCAGAATGAAGGTCAACCAGCAGCAACTGGATTCCTTCTTTGTGAAACTGCTTCAAGGAGAAGGAACCTCCCTGAACCTCAGGATCCAGTGCCTACGGGCCCTTGGGCACCGTTTCCGGGAACGCGGCTCGGATGCCATCCTTCCAAACATAGTACGCTCACACCTCAACCATCAGGAACCGCGACTTCGATTCGAGGCAGCACAGGCCATCTGGCAAACCGGTGCCAGGGCTGCCTCGAAGGAACTCATCGGACGGGCGGCGGTTGAGAGGGATCGACTCACCTTCCATGTGATCTGGAATTCACTCCGCGACATCCTTTCGGAAAAGGAGCGTGTGGACCTGCTCGATCACAAGGAAGGGCAGGTCCGCCTCGCAGCTCTGCTGGGCCTGCTCGAAGACGACCTCCTGTCATCCGACGCGGTTCGCGAACGGACCAGGGACATTTCCCCCGAAGTCGCGGGAATCGCCGTTTCTTGGCTGGAGAAGACAGGAAACGCCAAAGAGCCCCTGATCGTCTTTGACCCTCCTCCCGGCACGTACCACGAGCCCATTGAGATCAAACTCAGCTCAACCATTCCAGGGTCCCGGATTCATTTCACCCTCAGTGGCGACACCCCTGTGATGACCTCGCCGGTTCATCGGAGCCCCATACCCATCGATAGATCCACGACCCTGAAGGCCATCGTCTCGGCAGGTCGACTTCAACAAGGACGTGT
>CAZKNW010000087.1:0-10987 GCA_964554035.1 uncultured Verrucomicrobiota bacterium | reverse complement strand
GTGCGATCAACTACGAGATCGGGAGGCAGACCGAGGTGCTGAAGGGTGGTGGCAAGATCGCACAGGAGACCCGTCGATGGGATGACGAGGCCGAGATGTCCGAGCTCATGCGCTCCAAGGAGGATGCCCATGACTACCGATACTTTCCCGAGCCGGACCTGATGCCTTTCGAGCCGGACGACGCCTGGCTCGATGATGTCCGGACCCGCGTCGTGGAACTACCCCTGGCCCGCAAGCGTCGCTTCAGCGATGAGTATGGTATCCCCGCCAACGATGCGGAAACCTTCGTGCAGGATGTGGAACTGGGCGACTACTTCGATGGCATGGCCAGGCAGGCGAAGAACCCCAAGACCCTGGCCAACTGGGTGATCAACAACATCCGCGCGAAGTTGAACGAGACGGAATCCGCCCTGGCCGACCTGAAGTTCGAACCCGCACAGCTGCTGGAGCTCCTCGATCTCGTCGAGTCGGGCAAGATCAGCGGCAAGATCGCCCAGGACAAGGTCTTCCCGGAGATGTTCGAGAATGGAGGTGCGCCCGCGAAGATCGTGGAGGAAAAGGGACTGGTGCAGGTCAGCGATACCGGAGCGATTGAGCAGTTCTGCGAAGAGGCCATCGCCGCCAACCCGGGTCCGGCCGAGGACTACCGCAATGGCAAGGACGCCGCGCTCAACTTCCTAAAGGGACAGGTCATGAAGCTGAGCCGTGGCAAGGCCAACCCGGCGCTCGTCGGTGAGACGCTCGACAAGATCCTCCGCGGCTGACCATGTCTGAAGGCAGCATCCAGTCCGTCCACTTCATCGGGATCTGCGGCACGGCCATGGCTTCGACGGCTGCGGCCCTGAAGGAGAAGGGTTATGAGGTCACGGGCAGCGACCAGGGAGTCTACCCGCCCATGTCGACCTTCCTCGAGAGCAAGGAAATCCCCATTGCGGAGGGCTATGATCCGGAGCACCTGGCGCACAAGCCGGACCTGGTCGTGATCGGGAACGCGATTTCGAGGGGCAATCCCGAGGCGGAATACGTCCTTGATGAGAAGCTCCGCTACACCTCCCTGCCCGAGCTGCTCAAGAATCATTTCATCCAGGGCAAGCACTCGGTGGTGGTCGCCGGAACCCACGGGAAGACCACCACGACCAGCCTGACCGCCTGGATCCTGGAGCACGCAGGCAAGGAGCCCAGCTTCCTGATTGGTGGCATGCCCGCCAACCTGGGACAGGGAGCCCGCTTCACGGACAGCCCCTACTTCGTGATCGAGGGGGATGAATACGACACCGCCTTTTTCGACAAGCGGAGCAAGTTCGTCCACTACCTGCCCGAGGTGGCCATCATCAACAACCTGGAGTTCGACCACGCCGACATCTTTGCCGATCTCGATGCGATCCAGACCAGTTTCAAGCGCTTCATCAATCTCGTTCCCCGGAACGGTCTCCTGCTGGTCAACGGTGACGATCCCAACATCGCGCCCCTGCTGAACGTGGATCATTGCCCCATCCGAAGGGTGGGCACCGGTCCTGGCAACGACGTCCGGATCCTGAACTTTCAACCTGAGGGCACCGGATGTTCCTTCGAGCTCGATGGCGTCACATGGAAGCTGCCCATGTCGGGTGAGTTCAATGTCCGCAATGCCGCCATGGCGATCCTTGTAGCCGCACACCACGGGATTGAAGCCACGGTCATTCAGGAGGCACTCCATCAGTTCCGCGGCATCAAGCGTCGCATGGAAGTCTACGGCGAACGTTCCGGGGTGCTGGTCCTTGATGATTTCGCGCACCACCCGACAGCGATCGCAGGCACGCTGAAGGCCCTGCGCGAGCGCTATCCGAGACGTCGGGTCTGGGCCATCTTCGAGCCGAGAAGCAACACCACCCGAAGGAACGTCTTCCAGGATCAACTCGCCCATGCCCTGTCCCTTGCCGACGTGGCGGTGGTCGCCCAGGTGGCCCGGCTCCACCTGCTCCAACCTGGGGAGAGACTGGATCCGGAGTTGTTGATGAAGACCATCCGCGACAGCGGGACCATCGCCCACTACCTCGAGGACGCAGACACCATTGCCGGGTGCGTCGCACGAGACGCCAGGGAGGGAGACGTGGTCTGCGTGCTCTCCAATGGTGGCTTCGGAGGCGTGCACCAGAAGATACTCGACCTACTTTCCTGAACGCGATTCAACCATGGACATCGACCCCATCAAGGCAGCCCTTCCCCTCATCCAGCTGGCACTCCAGGAGGATGTGGGAGATGGAGACGCCACCGCCCGTTCCACCATTGACGACCACGCCAACGCAACCGCCTTGATGGTGGCCCGTGAGGACATGGTGGTGTCCGGGATCGATGTGGCGTCCGAGGTCTTCCGAAGCGTGGATGACTCCCTGGTTGTCGAAAGTCTCTGCGGGGATGGCGATCAACTTGGGAAGGGAGACGGGCTGCTCCGGATCCAGGGAAACGCCCAGTCCATCCTGACGGCCGAACGCACCGCCCTCAACTTCATCCAACGACTGTCCGGCATCGCGACCAAGGCATCGCTCTTCACCCAGGCCATCGAAGGCACCGGCGCGAGGATCCTCGACACACGCAAGACCACACCGGGTTGGCGCCTGCTCGAGAAGTACGCGGCCCATAGTGGTGGCGTCACCAATCATCGGATCGGCCTGTTCGACCTGATCCTGATCAAGGACAACCATCTCGCGGCATTGGCCCAGGTGAGCTCGACCCCGGTAACCGACGCCGTGAAACGGGCACGGGAGAAATATCCCGACCTCCGCGTTGAAGTGGAGGCGGACACGATTGAGCAGGCGGTGGAGGCAGCTGAGGCCGGGGCGGACATCATCCTCCTCGACAACATGCCCCCCGCCATGATGACCCGGGCGATCGAGGCCATCGACGGCCGCAGCCAGACCGAGGCCAGTGGAGGCATCACCCTGGAGACCGTTCGTGCAGCCGCTGAATCGGGCGTCGATTTCATTTCCGTAGGAGCCATCACGCACTCGGCCACCGCGGTCGACATCGCCCTCGATTTTCAACTCGAATGAGTCTCGACGAAGCCATCCTGACAGCCCTGCGGCAGGCCAGCGGCACGGGCGTTTCCGGCGCTGATCTTTCCGCCAGTCTCGGCGTGAGCCGCGCCGCTGTCTGGGCAAGGATCGAGGAACTGAGGCAGCTCGGCTACGAGATCGAGGCCAGTCCCCACACCGGCTACCAGCTCAAGAGCAGCCCCGACCTCCTCCACGCGGACGATCTCCGCAGCCGCATCGGAAAGACGAAGGTGGTGGGAAAGCGCATCCAGGTCTTTCAATCCACCTCGTCCACCAACGACATCGCCCATCAACTGCTCGGAGGCGCCAACACGGAAGGGACTGTTGTCTTCGCAGAGGAACAGACCAAGGGACGTGGCAGGCTCGGACGCGAATGGGTTTCACCGAAGGGCAAGGGCCTCTGGTTCTCCGTGCTGCTTCGCCCCAACATCCACAGCGAATCCGCACCCAGGTTGACCATCATGGCCGCCGTCTCACTGGCCGAGGCCATCCGGGAACAGACCGGGTGCAGGACCGAGATCAAGTGGCCCAACGACATCCTGCTCAATGAGAGAAAGGTGGCGGGCATCCTGGTCGAACTGATCGCGGAACCGGACAGGATCCGCAATGCCATCCTGGGGATCGGCGTGGACGTCAATGTGAGATCGCGTGACTTCCCGCCCGAGATCCGCAGCATCGCCACCTCCATCCGGGAGGAACTTGGCCAGAAGGTGGATCGCGCCTCGCTGGCCTCAGCCATCCTGCGCTCCCTGGACAGGAACTATTCGAACATCGCCACGGGCGAATTCGGCAATATCGCCCGCAAGTGGGAGGATCTTTGCACCACACTGGGGAAAGAGGTGAGCATCTCGCTCGGAGACCGGGTCGTGGAAGGCACTGCGGAAACCATCGATGAATTCGGATCCCTGCTGGTCCGGACCCGCTTTGGCCAGGTCGAGAGGATCACGGGCGGAGACGTCACCCTGCGTCGACGTTCGTGACATGACGCCCCCCTTCAATTTTCGTTAAAGATTCCCCGGAATCCTGTCGATTCAAGCAGGAGCCCCCAAGGTGCAGGGACGCACCGGTTTAGGAGTGACAAGGGACTTCAAGAGTAGTCTCATGTAGAAGTCGCAAGGAAGCGGTCTTTACGAAGGACCATGGCCTGCCATGCCCCTTCGTAAAGACCGCGAAAACATCGAGCTCGAATGGAAAAGACTGCCTTAAACCCAATCGAATCGGCACTTGCATCACTTCCCCGCCAGTGGCTGGACTGTGGTATCCTGGAGATCAGCAACGATCTTACGGTGCTTCATTGCAACGACGCCTTCTCCCGATGGCTGGGACTTCCCACCACCGACATCTTCGGGCAGCCGCTCGACGAACTCCTGTCCAGCATCGCCCCTGAATGGAAGCCGATCATCGACGCCAACCTGGGAAAGGATGGCTTCTTCCAGCAGTTCGATCTCCCGATGATGAGCGTCAGTCCTCCCCAGTTCTACCGGATGGAGATGACCCGTGTGGAGGGAGGTGCCGTGCTGCGACTCAGCTCCACCTCACCCGATCCCCTGGTCGAGGGCCAGAATCATGATCCGGCCATCGCCTACCGGGAGAAGAGAATCCACATGCTGGAAGGACTCGTGCACAGCCTGATCGGCACCGCCCCCTGCGCCTTCTTCTTCCAGCACCCGGACGGCTCCGTGGCCTGGGCCAACGAACAGATCGAGCGCTACACCCACCTTTCCGCAACCGAATGGGAATCCGGTCGGCAGAGCCTGTTTGACCTCATTTGTGAACCCGATGGACAGGCCATCCTCAACAAGATCTCCAAGGCCGCGGAGGATCGACAACCCATGGACCAATGCTTTCCGCTCTGCCTTGAGCAAAGGGATGGCAGCATGAAGCGGATCTATGTCCACGAATACAGGACGCCCGTCGTGGCCGGAGGGGTAGTCGTCGGCTGGAACTGCCTTTGGATGGATGCCACCCAGCAAAACCGTGCCGAGAAGCGTGTCCGCAACATCATGTGGCGGGATACCCTGGCCAACCTCGCCATGGGGGTCTGCCATGACATCAAGAACAAGATGGCCGGTGCCTCGATGGTGGCTGAAATGCTTCCGGAGCGGATCGCCAACAACGAACCGACCCATACGGACCTGGTGATGCTCGGCCGAAGCATCGACGACGCCTCAAGCCTCGCGAAGAGGATCATGGAGATCTCCAATGAAAAGGCGGGGATCCAGGAGACGATCGAGGTGACCTCCTTCCTGAGGGAACTCCTCAGCCTTTTCCACAAGTCCCTTTCCGGCCGTTGCAGCGTCGACCAGGAATTCCTCGAGCAGCCCATCAACGTTCATGTGGACAAGGTGGAGATCCGGCGGGCCGTATCCAACCTGATCCTCAATGCCGCCGATGCCTCCCAACCGGGCAGTCGCATCAAGGTTTCGGCAAGGACCTGCGAAACCTTCGATCCGGGCATGGCGATGGCCGGCACGCCACCCGACGGTCCTGCGGTCGCCATCTCGGTCACCGACACCGGTCGTGGGGTGCCCAAGGATCATCTTGCACAGCTGTTCGAACCCTTTTTCACGACCAAGGCCGTTGGCAAGGGTACCGGACTCGGCCTCCGGATCGTCTCGGACATCGCCACCCAGCATCACGGTGCGGTCACGGTGGAATCCATCGAGGGCCAGGGGGCGACCTTCACGCTCTGGCTTCCCCTTGCCTCTGGAAACGAGGCATTCAAGGAAGAGGCCGGATCTTCCGATCAACAGGGATACATCCTTGTTGCCGGAACCGATGACGCACAGATCAACTCCATCTCCCAGTTCCTTCGGGGACGGGGATTCAAGGTCTCCACAGCCCTCTCCCCAAGAGAGGCCGTGGCGACCCTCAAGCATGGTGAGAAGACCGTCTCGTGCCTCTACCTCCTCGTCAATTCGCCCAATCCCTCCGTGGTGGAACTTGTCACACTCGCCCGGAGCCTGGAGAAACCGCCGCTGGTTGTCTTCCAGACCATGGGATTTGACGCTGACGACCTCCCTGTCGTCTTTTCCTCCCTCGCCGACCGCGTCTTCCCCCACGACACCCAACGCTGTGAAATCACGGAGTTCCTAGATGAGCACCTCAGGTAACAGCAGCGTGGAAGGCATACCCACCCCCAGGTCCCGGGTGGAACCGTCGGCACACTGGATCCTCATTGCCGAGGATGAGGAGATCGTGCGTTACTCCCTCAAGCAGACGCTTGAACGGGAGGGCTACAACATCGTGACCGCCGTGGACGGTGAGGATGCGCTCCGCAAGCTTCCCGAACACGACTACTCCCTGATCCTTTCCGACAACCTGATGCCCAATATGATCGGGGTGGAGCTTCTTGAACGAACCAAGAACATCCAGCCCGATGCGACCCGGGTCATCGTCACCGCGGTCCTCCAGGTCGACAAGCTGATCGAACTGATCAACCAGGGTGAAATCTACCGCTTCATCGCGAAGCCATGGATCCGCGAGGAGCTGATTGCCACGGTCCACAATGCCGTGCATCGCTATGACCTCGTCTGTCGCAACAAGATCCTCCAGGCGGCCACCCTTGAGATCAACCACAAGCTCAAGACGGTCAACAAGGAGCTCCAGGAGAACGTGGAGCGGATCGAGGAGCAGAATCGCGCCCTTGAGAAGAACCTGGCCCGCTCCGTGGAGCTCTGCCTCGGCACGATGCAGACCTTTTATCCCGTGCTCGGCTCGCAGGCCCGGCGGGTCCACAGCATCTGCAAGTCCATGGCGGAGGAACTCGACCTCCCCGAGGACCAGACCCAGATCCTGGAGATCGCCGCCTACCTGCACGACATCGGACTGGTCGGCGTGCCCAGAGGCCTCATCAAAAAATGGGACACCGAGCCTGGGCAGCTCGACGAGGCCGAGCTCAAGCTGCTTCAGCACCACACCGTCTACGGCCAGGAACTGGCCACCTTCGTCCATGACCTCAAGGATGTGGGCATCATCATCCGCGCCCACCATGAACGCTACGATGGCAGGGGCTTTCCCGACCAGTTGCGTGGCGACAACATTCCATGGCTGGCACGCCTGCTTTCCGTCGCGGTGGCCTTTGCCGAGGCGGACCGGACGGATCTGGATGCGGTCACCAAGGTGAAGCTGAAGAGCGGCTCCGCCTTTGACCCCGAGGCGGTACGTGTCTTCCTGCGTGCCCTGCCCCGGGCTTCAGTGCCCCGTCGTCAACGACAGGTGCTGCTCTCCGAGCTGCAGCCCGGGATGGTGCTGGCAAACGGCATCTACACCTCAAACGGCATGCTGCTGATCCCCGAAGGCCTCAAGCTGAACGACACGTTCATCGACAAGTTGCGCAACCACAACAACGTCAACCCGATCAACCAGTCCCTGCTCGTCTATTGTTGAACCCGATCACCACCATGCACCACACCAAGGAAAGTCCGGGCAAGGGCGGTCTTCCTGACAAGACCGGTTGGTGGGACCAGTTCTTTCAATACGCAGGCGACGCCCTCCTGATTTGTTCCAGATCAGGCGAGGTCCTCGAGAGCAACCGTCTCGCCAAGGGACTCTTCGGTCTCAAGGAAGCCCCCCCCTCCGAACCACTTTTCCTCAAGGACATCCTGCCCGGGGATGTCACGCCGCTGCTCGAGCCACGCATCGGACATCCCATTCCCGCCTCCAAGCTCTATCCCTCCATTCCGGTCGGCGAGGGCGGAAGCTTCAACCTCATGGCGGACATCAAGGTGGCCGGCCTTTCCAGCGAGACCTCCCTCGTCACGATCAAGGACATCTCGTCACGCTGGAGGATGGAATCTCACGTTCAGCGATTGATGACCGCCCTCGACTGCACCCCGGACATGGTCTTCATGACCGACACCGAGTTCCGGATCGTCTTCATCAACCCGGCCTTTCACTCCGTCACCGGCCACACCATCGAGGACGCCCTCGGACGGCGGGCGGATTTCCTCCGGGCAGGCGGACAGGAGACCATCATTGAACAATATACCAACCGGCTGAGGGAAGGCAGGGACTGGACTGGAGAAATCCTGAACATCCATGCGGACGGACACGCCTTTCCGGTCCATGCATCCATTTCGCCGATCTATGACCGCAAGGGCACCCTGTTGGGATATGCCTCCTTCGAGCGGGATGTCTCCTCCTACAAGCGCCTTCAACAGCAGCTGCTCAACGCTCGGGACCATGCCCTGAGCATCATCAATTCACTCGATTCCGCGGTCTACACGATGGATCGTGACTTCAGGCTGAATCACATCAATGACGGCTGGAGGAAGATGCCCAGGAGTCACGGAGGCATCACTCTCGACGAGCCCCCCTCGAGCGGGAAGGACTTCCTGGACTACGTCAAGTGCGCCAAGCGACGGAAGCAGTTCCAGGAGATCTTCGAGGAGGTCCTTGATTCCGGCGAATCCCAGGAACTCCGCCTCGACACCAAGGGCAAGGAGCATTGGGTGGTCCGGATCGCACCGTGGCAGCAGGAGGGCGAGAATGTGGGCATCATCTTCCTGGTCAATGACGAGACCCGCTACCAGCTTCTGCAAAAGCAGCTCTACCAGTCGCAAAAGATGGAGACCATCGGTGCGCTTGCAGCGGGTGTCGCCCATGACTTCAACAACCTCCTGCAGGCCGTCCGTGGCAACACCGGGTTGCTTCTTGGCGACACGTCCCTGCCCGGGCCGGTGCATGCAAGGCTTGAAAGCATCGACAAGGCGGCATCAAGGGCGGCCCAGATCACGCAGCAACTGCTCTCCTTCAGCCGCGCCAGTGACGACAAGAACACCGTCCTGAACATTTGTGATGTGATGCTCGAGGCACTCGAACTCGCCAACCGGAACCATCCCGACATCCAGATCCGGAAGAGCCTTCCGGAGCAGGAACTGTTGGTGTGCATGGATGGCACCCACGCCCAGCAGGTCTTCCTCAATCTGCTCGTCAACGCCTTTGACGCCATGCCGGAAGGCGGCACCCTCTCACTCTCCGCCGTCAAGGCCCACCTCGACGACAACCAGTCCGCCAAAGCCAAGGTCAAGACAGGAGCTCCCTTCGTCTGCTGCCAGGTCAAGGACACTGGACAGGGCATTCCCTCCGAAAACCTGGAAAGAATCTTCCAACCGTTCTTCACAACGAAGGATCAGGGCAAGGGTACCGGAATCGGTTTGAGCGTGGTACAGAACGTCGTCCATCAGGCAGGCGGATTCATCGAGATCCATTCTTACCCGGAGGACGGAACCTCCTTCGATGTCTACCTGCCACTCAAGACTGCAGGCAAGCCCCCCGCCACACCCCGGCGGTCGACGGAAATCAATCGTGGCTCCGGAACCGTACTTGTGGTCGATGATCTCGATCTGGTCCTCGACTTCACCAGAAGCTTTCTCGAATCGGCCGGCTACACGGTGCTCACGGCCTCATCACCCGAGAAGGCACTCGAGATTTTTGAAGGGGGCGAAACGGTGGATCTCCTCTTCACCGACTACAACATGGGCTCGATGAACGGACTTCAACTGATCAATGAAGTCTCAAGAAAATGGCCCCAGACAAGATTCGTCCTCGCTTCGGGTTTCCTGGAGGAGGACGAGCGTGAGGAGATCGAGGCCGAACATGGGACCCGGATCCTGAACAAGCCATTCAACATCAGCGAGGCCGCCGAAGTGGTCTCGGACCTGATGAAGTCGGGCGTATCCGACTGAGGCTACTTCTCGCGCACGACCTTCGAGGCAAGGAAGGCCTTGTAGGTGATCTCCAAACCCTCACGAAGTCCTGTCTTCGGACTCCAGCCCAGCTCCCTGACCCTTTGGCTGTCGATCAGTTTCCGGATCGTGCCATCCGGCCGGGTTGAGTCCCACTCGATTCCTCCTTCGAAACCCACCACGTCCGCCACGAGCTCGGCCAGCTCCCTGATGGAGATGTCCTTCCCGTAGCCCACGTTGATGATGTTGGGGACCTCAGGCACATCCATGAGAAAGCAGCAGGCGTCACCCAGGTCGTCACAGAACATGAACTCCCGACGGGGCGTGCCGCTTCCCCAGCAGACCACCTCCGGTGCACGGCTTTCCTTGGCTTCGTGAAACCTCCTGATCATGGCGGGCAGCACATGCGAATTCTCCGGATGATAGTTGTCCCCCGGGCCATAGAGGTTGCAGGGCATCACCGAGAAAAAATCGCTTCCATGCTGCCTGCGATAGGCGTCACAGAGCTGGATGCCCGTGATCTTTGCAATGGCATAGGGCTCATTGGTCTTTTCCAGCGCCCCACTCAAGAGGGCATCCTCAGAGATCGGATTCTCAGCCTCACGAGGATAGATGCACGAACTGCCCAGGAACAGGAACCGCTTCACCCCGAATTCGTGTGCCGCGCGGACCAGGTTGATCTCCATCCTCAGATTGTCCTCAAGGAAATCCACCGGCAGCTGGTTGTTGGCATGGATGCCTCCGACCTTGCCGGCCGCATTGAGGACATACTCGGGTCGAACCTCCTCAAAAAAGGCCCGGGTCTGCTCCCAGTCCCGGAGATCGAGTTCAGGCCGGATCCTTCCATGCAACTGCCGGTGCCCGCGGGCCTCAAGCTGTCGCCAGATGGCGCTCCCCACGAGTCCCCTGTGTCCCGCAACGTAGATCCTGCTGTTTTCTTCCATCGGCATCCGCCCTGATTTAACGGGTGACCCGATTCGGGGGCAAGGGCGATCAATCACGCGAAATTCAAGGATCAGGGCAAATTGCCCTTGCCTCAGGCCCCTCTTTTTTGATCTCTCTCTGCGGTCACTCTATCCTCCTTGATCGACAGCGATGATTGTCTTCGTCTTCTCCATCTTCTTCAGTGCATCGCTGCTCTTCATGATCCAGCCCATGTTCGCACGCATGGCCCTGCCTCTCCTGGGAGGCTCCCCAAGCGTCTGGAACACAGCCATGTTGTTCTATCAGGTGGTGCTTCTGGGAGGCTATACCTACGCCCACCTC
>CAZKNW010000086.1:7239-11106 GCA_964554035.1 uncultured Verrucomicrobiota bacterium | reverse complement strand
CTCGTAGATGTGACGTCCCTGGAAGTAGAGCGAGCGGTCCGGGAGACGAAACTCCGGCCCGACAGGCTCTCCGGCAAACCCGTTTCCCATGGTCAGGACAAGCGAGGCAAGGAGCGACAGAAGCAACAGGATGTTCTTGGCGGTTCCGGCCACGGCAGGAGGTTCGGGGGAAGAGAGGATCGGGGCTCACCCGATATTGGCATTCTTGAGCAACAAAAAAACGCAGGCAAAGGCCGGCGTCTCTTTTCAAAGTCTGGGAGCAACTGCCTTCTATTCAGCCGTCGCAATGTCCTGCTTGTTCTGCAGTGCGATCTGCTGTGTGCGTTTTCTCCAGCGGTTCATGGCACCGAGGCGCTGACCACACATGGCGTTCCAGGTGTTCAGGATGGCATCATTCCGGTCCTGTGCATCCCGGATGAACTCATGGGGAATGGAGACCGCCACCGTGTCCTCGACCACCTTGGCGGACTGACCGTCCGGAGCCCCGATTTCTGAGATGATCCCCACGATGTTCTCCGAGGAGAACTGCCCCCTGGCTTCGATGGGCAGATCCGGAGCGTCATCCACAGGCAGCATGACCTTGCCGGAGAAGATCGCATGGGCTTCCTTGGTGAGATCCAGATCCGATCCCGCACTGAATTTCTTCGGCACGGCCGGTATCCTGGCCAGGTCCTTCTTCACGTCGGTCACCAGCCCTGGGAAAAGGAACTTGGAGGTCAGGGCGTTCTCGACGATGCGGCGCTGAATGATGCCGTAGATCACGTTCGCCACGTCCGGGTTCTCGGAAAGATAATGCCGGAAGCGGTCAATACGGATCTCCAGGAACATGCCGTCATCCAGGGCACGCACCCTGGCCGTCCGGCTGATGTTGGGAATCCAGAGGGAGAACTCACCGGTCATCTGCCCCTTGCCGATCGCGATGGGTTCCTTGTTGCCTGCCATCTCGACCACGAGCGTGCCGGACACCGGGAAGAAGCAACTGGAGGCGGGATCTCCCTTTTCGCAGATGACCTCGTCCTTGCGGAAAAGCCGCGGCTGGGAATCCTCGATCACCTTGTAAAGCATGTCCGGAGGCATCTGGCTGAAGAGGATGTGGGTCTGTGCCGGATACTCCTTGACCGGGCGCAGGTGTGTCCTGCCGATCATGTGGCAGAGGTCATGGACCGGTTCACCGGAATGGAGCTCCACCAGGAACTTGGCGGCAGCCATTGCGGCCACCGGCTCGCCCGACCTCATGGCATCGTTGATGAGGTAGGTGTAGTTCTGGATCGTCTTCCTCCAGAGGCCTCCGACCGACTGCCAGCGCTTGTTGGCCGCCTGTTGTTCGGTGAGGCATAGGCCAAAGCGGTTCACGTTCATCACCTCAACCCCGACCCCGTGCTTCACCGTGCGCCAGTGAAGCTCACCAATTTCAAAGTCCGCCTCCCTCTGCGCCTTGATGAAGCCATCGAAATACTGCTTGGAGACCAGGAGCTGGGAATCCGCCGAGACGGCAAGGATCCGGGCGGTCGTGTTGATGCCAACGCCCCACACGTTGGTGCGCTCTCCCAGCTCGTCCTCTTCCTTGACGATGCCGGAATGCAGCCCCATGCGCAGCCGGATTGGACGGTCGTCCGATGGCTTCCAGTCAGGGGTGTGGATCTTCTCAGCCATCGTGAACGCCACATCAATGGCCTTCTGGCAGCCGAATTCCCCCTGAAAGGTCAGGAAGCCACCATCTCCCGCAGGACTCCAGCGATAGGACTCCCTCGGGATACTGTGGTTTGCAAGAGCCTCGGTGATCCAGCGGTAAAGGTTTCGGACCGTTCCGATCTGATCCTCCTCAGTCATCAGGCTGAATCCGACGATATCCATGCCCAAAATGGCGCAGGATCCATCGAATTTCTCATCAGCCCGTACTGGCTCAAAACTTTTCATCGTCACCTAAAAAAAATCGCTCCATTCCGTCGGCCCCAAAAGCGCCAGACAGGTGTTCAAAAACTCTCACTTGCGTGAAAACCGCTCGTTACGATAAAGGAACGAGTGGGCATCTTTCTTACTGCCCTAATCATTTCGGGTGGTTTCCCCCTGGTTTTCATCGTTATCATCCGCAAAAAGGACCAAATCATCCCTCTCTGTCCCCATATGAGCAATTAACAAGCCAAGGTAAGAGTGAGTATCTGGAAGCGACGTCCTTAAAACGCAGAAACCCCTGATTTCTGGACATTTCAATTGGAATCACCATCCCTGATTTCGTCCTCTCGAGCAGAACGGACCGGGACCGTATCCAAATAATTCAATAAAAGACAACCTTGGGATGGAGAATTTTGTCCATCTCAGCCAACAAACGTCCGGGCGGTGGTCCTGGCCAGTTCCATCAGGGGGCGATGCGCCACCAGATCGGCAAACCGAAAGGGTGGAAGACCGCTCTGGCTACGCCCCAGCATCTCTCCCGGTCCCCGTAGCCTGAGGTCTTCCTCGGCAATTTCAAAACCATCCGAGGTCCTGCACATCACCTCCAGCCTCTGGATCGAATCCTCGGTCTTCGCCTGGGCAATCAGGATCATCCAGCCTTCATGCGAACCACGGCCGATCCGTCCGCGCAACTGGTGCAGCTGTGCCAGCCCGAAGCGCTCGGCATCCTCCACCACCATGATCGTGGCATTCGGGACATCCACCCCGACTTCAATCACGGTCGTGGCCACCAGCACCTTCAGGTCACCCTGCTTGAAGCGGGCCATGACGGCCTCCTTATCCTCCGACTTGAGTCGGCCATGCAGCAAGCCCACGGGGTGAGGGGCGAAGGCTTCGGCAAGCTGCTCGAATTCCCCCGTGACGGCCTTTACATCGTCCTGCCCGGTATCTTCAACACGCGGATAAACGAAGTAGGCCTGCCGACCCTCCTCCAGCTTCTCCTTCACGAACTGGATCACCTTGGGCATCCGCTCGCGACCCCGGACAAAGGTCCGGACCTCACCCCTTCCCGCAGGCAACTCCGAGATCACGGAAACATCAAGGTCCCCGTAGAGGGTGAGCCCAAGCGTCCGGGGTATCGGCGTTGCGGTCATGATCAGGAGATGCGGGTATCGCCCCTTGCGGACCAGTGCCTCGCGCTGGGCGACTCCGAACTTGTGCTGTTCATCAATGATCACCAGTCCAAGCTCACCCACGTCCACCCCTTCCTCGAGCAGGGCATGCGTTCCCACGTAGATGTCCGGCAATCGCGCCTTCCCACCTTCCAGTGCCAGTCCCTCCTGCCCCGGCTGGCTGAGGTCCGACTTCATCGAGCCGGTGAAGAGGTTGACCCGGATGCCCAGGGGCTCCATCCAGGTGGAGAGGGTTTCAAAGTGCTGCATGGCAAGGATCTCGGTCGGAGCCATCAGTACGGCGGTCTTTCCGCATTCGAGGACCATCAGCATGGAACACACCGCCACCACGGTCTTGCCGGAACCCACGTCTCCCTGCAGCAGGCGACGCATCGGGATCTTCGACTCCATGTCATCCCTGACCTCCTTGAGCACCTCCTTCTGGGATCCGGTCAGGTCGAAGGGCAGTCGCTTGAGGAATTCACGGTTCAGGCGGTCGTCGGCATGGATCTCAGGAGCCGCCCCGAGCTTGGAAAGGCGGACCCTGCGTTCCCTGAGCTGGATCTGGAGCGTGATCAGTTCCTCAAAGGCAAGGCGTTCGCGGGCATCACTGGTCTTCTCCAGCGAATCCGGAAAATGAAGCTGCCGGATCGCCTCCTCGTGAGTCAGGAAGAACCCTTTCTCCAGCCAACCAATCCAGTCCGGTTCCGACCCAAATGTCATTTCCTCAAGCGCATCCCAGACCCGCTTTCTCAGCCAGCGCTGCGTGATGCCCTCGGTCAGGGGATAGAAGGGAACAATC